>RFHX01000247.1 GCA_003695725.1 Candidatus Schekmanbacteria bacterium | reverse complement strand
TATTTCATTTGATGCATTCCTTTAGATGGTTTAAGGGAAATTCCTCCGCTGTCGAAGGTAATACCTTTCCCTATAAGCACGATACAAGGTGATTTACTTCTTGAAGGCGGTATATACTCGAGGACTATGAGTTTTGCCTCTTCTCTACTTCCTTTTGTAACGGAAATGAAAGAATGCATTCCCAACTTTTCGGCTTCTTTTGAGGATATGATTTTGCACTTCAATCCTGTACGCCGTGCAATTTCCTTTGCCTTTTTTGCTACTGTGGATGGTGTCATCATATTGGCAGGCATTGCCACCATTTCACGAATATAATTTACCTCTTCGCATATCTTTTGCCCATCGCTGACACCAGCCTTAACTTTCTTTTTTAAATCATCCGTATCAACACAAATTGTTATCGAATCAAGTTTTTTCTTATCTTCCTTCTTTGATTGAAGATTGAATTCAAAGGAGGAAAGATAAAATCCTTCTGCTATTGCTTTACCAATTTGATAGGGATTGATTAATTTTGACAGCTCGGGCAGAATAATCAAGGCAGCTTCTTTTACTTTTCTCTCTGATGCTTTAGAATATGTAATTCCCGCTGCTCTTCTAAATGTATCAATTTCAATTTTGTTTTCTTCTCCAAGACCAACTAAAAGAATCTTTCTATCTTCTTTTTTCAAAGAAATATTAAAAAGGAGAGAGTCTCCTCTTTTTCCATTAAATTCTTCTTCGCTTATGATTTTGGATAATCTTTTTCCTGACTCTACATCTATCTTCTTCAGAAGACCTGTAATAATTTTTTTTCGTTCAGAGACAAAAATCACAGTCAAAGGCGATTCTTCAATAGAACTTCCATTTACAACGGTTTTAATCTTCATTTTTCAAATTTCTCCAAAAATTTAAGACATTATTAAAAAAAAACTCCCGAATAAGATACAATTTTATTCGGGAGTCGGTCAAGACAGGAATCAAAATCTCAGAAAGTAATCAATCATTGAAAAAAAGCTTCAATTCTTTCATCTGTCCGTTCTTTCTCAGCTTTCTCAAGGCCTCCTCTTCTATCTGACGAATTCTTTCTCTCGAAAGATTAAAGTCTTCTCCTATTTCTTCAAGGGTATGATTAACGCCGAAATCAATCCCATAACGCATTCTTATTATTCTCTCTTCTCTTGGTGAAAGCGATTTAAGGGCTTTTCTCAATCTTTCTTTTAAAACACTTTTCGATGCCTCAACTTCCGGAATTTCTGCATCAGGGTTTTCAACCAGATTCACCAGAGAAGTCTCATTGTCATCATCTTCAATGGTTTCATCCAAAGAAACAGGCTCCTTTTGAATTTTTAAAACTTTCCGGATAAAGTCGGATTCCATACCAACCTTTTCTGCCATTTCATTTATTGATGGCTCTCTTTCAAGGTCTTGGGACATTGTCCTGAATGCCCATTTAAGTTTTCTAATTTTATCAACAATATGAACAGGAATTCTTATGGTCTTCCCCTGCGCCATAATTGCTTTCATTATGGTTTGCTGTATCCACCAGTGGGCATAACTGCAAAACTTTATGCCTCTTCTATAATCATATTTGTCAATTGCAGTAATCAATCCAATGTTTCCTTCCTGCACAAGGTCAAGAAGCTGTAATCCTCTGTTTTGAAATTTTTTTGAAATGCTAACTACAAACCTCAAATTCGCTTCCACAATCTTCTTTTTGAGTTTCCTGTAAGAAGACAGGCCGCTTCTCAATTTTTGAACATTCTTTTTTAATGTCTCCTTATCAATGAAAGAGGCATACAAAGAAATCTTTTCTGCTTTTTCCTTGGGCATAGAAAATTTATCAATAAGCTTCTCTTTAAGTCTTTTTTTTGACCTGAGAATTATAGATGACATATCAGAAATATCTTGAGCCATTTTTTCAATTTGAGAAAAATTAAAAGGAATCTTTGCAAGATGGTTTACTATATCTTTGTGATATCTTTTTATATTTGCCAAAAGAAGTTTATAGCTTCTTGAATCTTTTTCAACCGATTTGATTTTTTCAATTGCAGAAAGAAGCTTCTTCTCAGACTTTTCAATCATTGCCGCTACGCCAAGAAACATCTCCGTCTTTGCCGATACATCAGCAAGATACATCTCATCGAAGGGGCTTACATCGAGAATTTCTTTTATCTTCATCTCTCTATTATTTATGCGACGAGAAAAATCTAAAATCTCAGCAAAGGAAAATTCACAGTTGATGACAATTGATGTGATTTGGGACCTCAATTTTTCCAGCTCTTTAAAGCTTTCTATCTCCTCTTCTCTGGAAAGATAAGCATTACTTTTTATGTCATCATAATAGGCATCGAGAATATTTATATCACGGCTAACAGCATCAATAGTTTTTTTATCATTTACGTCATCAAAAATGCGATCTAATCCCTTTTTCCGTTTCGATTTTTTTTCATTAAGTAATTTTTCATCGAAGGAAAAACTATCTTTTTCTAAATCAATAAATTCTTTATATTCCATTTTATCACCCTACTTTAATTTAAGTTTCCATTAAACTTTTTCAACTAATAACCTATTACGTAAACGTAAATTTTTTATGAAAAAAAATTTACTTAATTGTAAAAAGATGCATACAAATTCGACTTTTTTCTTCTCTCCTCTTTATAGTTGCAGTCTCCACACTGCTCAGGGTCAATCTCATTTTCACAATTTATACATTCTTCAACCAATTTTTTTGTCCTTTCAAGCTCCTGTTTAATCATTCTAAATCTCTTTATTTCATTATCAACTTCAACAATTTTATCTTGAAGTTTTTTAAAAATCTTCTTTGCGGCCTTGCCGCCTATCTTATTTTCTTTTCTTGCATTTATCAGATTCTTTATTTCAGCAAGACTCATATTGAGTTTTTTCAACATCTGTATTGCCATAAGTTTCTTCAAATCATCATCATTATAACAGCGCACACCTCCAGCCGTCCTCCCCGAAGGTGTTAGAATGCCTTCTTCTTCATAATATCTAAGTGTCCGGATAGTAGTATTTGCTTTTCGTGCAATTTCACCTATTTTCATCTTTACCTCCTTTTTCTATAAAATATAACGTTAACGTAAATTGTCAACATTTTTTTTAAAAAAGATGAAAATTTCAAAGGGATTATTTTTTGGGTTTATTTTCTCAATAGGTGGATTAAATAGAAAAAGGTGCTTATTCCTCTTTGAATACAGGAAAGTAAAGAAAGAAAACTGTGCCGCAGCCCTTCTCGCTTGAAACCTCTATTTCTCCCTGATGCTGCCTAATTATCCCATAGCTGACTGACAACCCAAGCCCTGTGCCGGCGCCTGGACGTTTGGTGGTAAAGAATGGATCAAAAATCCTTGTAAGATACCCCTTCTCGATTCCCTCACCAGTATCAGCAACCACTGCATAAACATATTCTGGACTTCCTTTTTTATTTGGAACATCACCAGTCATTAAGGTTAGTGTGCCGCCATCAGGCATTGCCTGACAGGCATTTATAATGAGATTGGTAAAAACTTGTTCAAGTTGAAAAGTATTGCCTCTGATTGGAGAAGTATCTTCACTTAAATCTTTCTCAATTATAATATTGTTTAGCAATATGTTATTCCCAACTACATCCAATGCATTTTCCATTATTTCATTCAAATTGACGGCATCCATTCTATAGACATCATTTCCTCTTGAAAATTTAAGAAGGTTTTGAATGATATGTTTACTCTTATGAGCTTCCCGCTCTATCTTTTCAAGCTTTTCAACAAAATTGTTTATCTCGTCAGGCGTTAATCCTTCCTCGCTTTTTTCCTTCATCTTTTTTATTATGAACTGAGTATAACCAACAATTCCCGCAAGAGGATTGTTAATTTCATGAGCAATGCCTGCTGCAAGCTGGCCCAATGCAGCAAGTTTATTCGACTGCAATACTTGGTACTCCAGCATCTTTCTTTCCCTCAAATCACGGCATATCCCTATACTTCCCGCAATATTTCCCCTTTCATCATAGAAATAGCTCATCGTCCATTCCACAGGGACTATCTCCGTACTTTTATTAACCACAGCAGACTCAAAAGGCGTCACTGCGCCATCAGTCATCAATTGCTCAACCATTTTTGTCCCTTCTATAAAATATTTTTCTTCAGGTGGGATAAAGTCCATAACTCTTTTTCCAAGAAGCTCTTTAATGGTATAACCAAAAATCTTTTCTGCAGAGCTGTTGACTTGAATTATGCTTCCTTTAGCATCTGTTATGACAACACCGTCAACGCACGATTCAATAATTTTATCTGTAAAAGATGAGCCGGCAACAGATTCCGGATTCTCACCTACAATATTTATATTGGAATTATCATGGTTTATATAGGAGATATAAAACTTCGATTCATCAGTCGACATAATAGAAGTTGTTGCAATCACATCAATTGTTTCTCCATTTCTTTTTTTCAAAATGATTTCTTTTAGTTTTCTTTCTTCAAATTGAGACGATGATTCCAAATTCTGATAGTTACCATCATAATCCTCAAATTTCTTGATTATCTCATTAC
>RFHX01000246.1 GCA_003695725.1 Candidatus Schekmanbacteria bacterium | reverse complement strand
GAGTAAAGAGGATTACAATTTTATTTTACTAACATTTGATGCATTACGAGCTGATTCGTTAGGAATTTATGGAGGGACGACAAAAACACCTTCTTTTGATAATTTTGGAAATGAGAATATTGTTTTTCTAAATGCTCATTCTTTAGCACCATGGACAGTTCCTTCTATGGTTGGACTTTTTTCTTCACAATTTCCATCAAAACTCTCCATAGGTAATTCTAAAGATTATTATACCATTCCAGAAAATGTTGATACCTTAGCAGAACTTTTAGATAAAAGGGGATATAGGACAGGTGCTTTTGTTGGAAATTATCTATTGCAAAAATCAACGGGAATACTCCAGGGATTTGATTTTAGCATCTTGGTTAATCATCATACACGGACAATGAATCGATTTGCTCTCATTATGCCTTTTTTAGAAAGTGCATTATCATTATGTATTCAGGAGCCCGAATATAAATATTTGATGAACACTTCAAAATATCTTGTCGAGAATACAATCAACTTTATCAGGAAGAATAGAAATAAAAAATTCTTTTTATGGGTTCATTTTGTTGATCCACACGACCCTTACGCTCCTCCTCAAGAGTTTAGAAAAAAAGATGTTGAAGAGAAATGGCCTGTATTTGCACCAATGGATCCCTCACTTCCGTATCCTCAACTTTCACAAATTCGAATGGGGAAAGTTGCTCTTACTGATTCTGATAAAGAATATATTAGAGAGTTGTATAATGGTGAAGTGTTGTATATGGATAAATTATTTGGAAATATTTTACAAACTCTAAAAGATGAAAAACTTCTTGATAATACAGTAATTTGTGTAACATCTGACCATGGAGAAGAATTTTGGGACCACGGCGATTATTATCATGGACAGAGTCTTTATGAAGAGTTAATAAAGGTGCCTTTAATTATTTCCATTCCGAGAATTAGGTCACCTAAAAAAATATACAATCCTGTCTCAACAATTGATTTAATGCCAACTTTCTTTGAAATTGCAGGCATACCCATTAGTAAGGAATTTGACGGAAAAAGTTTGATGCCTTTTATAAAAGGTGAATATAATGCTGCAGAACCTCCTATATTTGCTGAAGAAACATATTATTATGAAAAGAAAAAAGCGGTTATTGATGGAAATTATAAACTTATTTTTTGTATGGACTCAAAAAAATTAGAACTCTTTGACCTTTCTACAGACCCTTATGAAAAAATCAATATTGCAGATAAAAATCCTCTTCTTGTAAAAGATATGAAAAAACTTTTAATAGATTGGATTAAGAAGACAAAAAAAAAAAAAAAGGGATATAAGGAAACAAAAGAAGACTTGGAGAAAAAAAGGAATCAACTTAATCGGATGAAAGCTTTGGGTTATGTCAATTGATTATTTCACAGGCAATAAATGCCAAAAGTGCAAATGACATAATATAGATTGATATAAATTTCATCTTTTTATTTAAACTCATTTTTGCCTTTCCACCTCTTTTTAATCTTATAAGATTATTTAAGCAAATTTGATGCCAAAGGACCAGTATGAAATAAGAATTATTAAATTATCTAAATAATTCAATGAGATAGATAAAAAAGGGGACTGGAAATTTACCAAAATGAAATCAAGCTAAATTGCTGAGAAATGTCCAAAAAAAGAACACTTTTTCTTTTACTTCTATAACCTATTGAAAAGAAAGGAAATAAGTTGTCCAAAAAACCGACATCCCGGAGTTACCTGAAAGAGCCAATAAAGATATCATCCAAAAAACCGCAAAAACACGTCCCCAGGGGGAGTCGAACCCCCGTTGCCGGCGTGAAAGGCCGGTGTCCTAGACCACTAGACGATGGGGACATCCTTTTATGAAGTTTGAGCCGTGCTGGACTCGAACCAGCGACCCTCTGCTTAAAAGGCAGATGCTCTACCACCTGAGCTAACGGCCCACTGATTTTAAAGAGGCAGTCTATTAACAAAAAAAAGAAATTATGTCAAAGACTTTCCCCTTTTATTGGCCAACTATGTGAAAATAATACAGGATGAAAATTTATTCAACAAGTAATTTTTAAATTAGAACTCCCAACTCAATCCCAATTCATATCTTGCCACGCTCGATGGAATCATTCCAACTTCATAGTAAAGTTTGCTGAATATATTTTCAATGGCAAATTTTACTTTCATCTTTCCATTGAAAAATGGCTGGACCAAGGCTAAATCCCAAACCCAATGCTCAGGTTGAGGTATTGAACCACTTGTAGAATAACTTGATTTAAATTGGCTTGTGCTTTTGAATCTTCCATTTAATGTTGCTATAAGCCCGAATGGGAATCTGTAACTTGTTCTTAATCTAAAGGTATGGGTTGGCACTTCAACTAAGCGGTTTCCGTGAAGTTCGAGAAGTATTAAGGGGACCGGCGATTTTTTCCCTCCTAAGCTGTTTATACCGTATACCGGTTTCGGAGCATCACCCTGTGAAAAGTCAAATGGATTTCTTCCCTCTGCAACTGCACGGTCAAAGAGGTAATTTACACCAAAGGATAATTCAGGAAGCCAAGGATTTGAAATATCAAAACTCACATCAAATCCCTGATGGACAGAAGTACCACGGTTAATCCATGTGATTGCTCGTTGCGCTTCAAGAATCAGTTCGTCCTTTGTGACAAATCCCTTTTGGATATAATAATCTATTACTTCTTCTACCGCTTTAGCAATACCTTCACCAAGTATTTCTCTATTTCTTTTATATATTTTGAAAAACTTGACATTTTTCGGATTATTGAGGTTGATTAATTCAGGATTTGTTGCAAGCAAGGGGACGGAAACTTCTTGATCAGAATAGCGGCTATAAAAATATGCTATATCACCGCTTAAATATTTCGTTAGAAATTTGAATCCAAGTTCATATGACCAAGTAATTTCATATTTTAGATTAGGATTACCATAGAGATTTCCGCCCTGCCCTTTTAACCAATAAACATGTGAATATTCAGGAGGCCTAAATGCACGTCCTACTGATGCTCTTATGGAAGTACCAGGTTTAATTTCGTAATTTAAGGCGATGCGTGGTGAAAATTCATCTTCCCAGTCATCTATAAATGTTGTAATTTGTTCCCATCGTCCGCCTATATTTACATTCAATTTGCCAAATTTCTGAACATCCTGAAAGTAGATGGCAGTAAATTTTCTGTGCTGCGGTGTTTCTGTGAATATTTGGTTGCCCATATTTTTTGACGGTGGAAGGTCAACCTTCTCCCATCTGAATGATTGACCAATGGTAAGGCTATTCCCTTTGGTTTCCAATATATCTGAAGTGAAAGTTATAGAGTTGTCAATATCCCAATTTTTTGAAAAATAATGAAAGGGGGCAGGATTGCCCGGAATACCAGTGCCTTTATAATAATCAACATCTGTCCATGGGTCTATATTGTTTCTTTTGTAATATCCGGCATTTCTTTTTGATACGAAATCGCTTGAGAAAAATACCATGTCTGCAGTTTCTGTAATTTTTGCAAGATTTAATTTTAAACTATATGAAAGATTTGGAGTGATTTCCCAATTGTCGGAAAAATTGAAATAATCCCTTTTACCTCCGCTTTGAAGTTGTATAGGAGGCACTGTTAATACTCCGAAAGATTGAGGATTTTTTCGAAAAGCATATCCCAATGCCAAATTTATTTTATTTCCTTTAAATAAGGTTGCCCCAAAAGTTACATTGATATTGTAATTTTCACTGTCATCTAAATCTCCAGTGTCTTCCAATACATTTAAATCTTGATTGAAAAATGGAGGCGCTGTCGCTTTTTCTTTCGGTTTGAAGCCGGGAAATCCGGGATAATTGACGGAAATGAATCTTTGTTTAGCAGGCAATACTGCAATATTTTTTGTTTCGGCATATGTCAGTCCCTTTGCAAAAAGGTAGGAAGCACTGATTGCATAATTCCAATTCTTGCCGCCCCAACTATGAAATATTCCATAATATTGGGTCCAATCCTGATTTGCGTTAGTTCGATGCTGATAGGTGCTGACTTTTGCATTGAATTTGAAAACAGGTTTCTTTCTTCCCTTTTTAGTTATTATGTTTATTACCCCAGCTTGTGCAGTGCCGCCATAAATAGCTGATGCGGCACCCTTCATAACCTCTATTCGTTCAATCATCTCAACTGGAAAGTCAGAAATTTCGCCTGTGCCTACCCTTGGAGATTGTGCAGGAATGCCGTCTATGAGAAGGAGCACTCTATTGCTGTCAACCTGTGACCCTTGACCTCGAATTTTAATTATTTTTCTTGTACCTGCTCCACCTACGCTTTCCATTTGCACGCCCGGAGTATTCTTTAATATATCCCCTGCAGTATCAGCACCGGCGTTCAATTCGAATTTTTTTGAACTTACCACTTCAACTGAAGCTGTCGCACGGGAAATAGGGACATTCATCCTTTCACCTGTAACAACTACCTCTTCTCCTTTAATGGCTTCAATTTCTTTCAATGAAAAGTTTACGATATTTTCCTTTTCAGATGAAACGACGACATTTTCAGCTTCGGCAGGCGTATAACCTAAAAATTCTGAACGCAAGTGATATGTGCCTTCAGGAAGCTCAATTTCAAATTTGCCTTTTTCATCAGTGAAGGTGATTACATCGGTACCATCAACAGTTATAGTAACGCCGGGAAGAACTTCTCCGCTCTTAGCGTCTTTAACGGTGCCTTTGACTTTTCCTGTAGTTTGTGAAAAAGAGATGCTTAGTGGTAGAAAAAGCTGAAAAAGAAAAAAAGAAATGATAATCTTTTTACACATACAATTCATCCTCCATTCCATTTATTGAAAAAAGGAATATAAATTTTTTTAAGGTTCCTGACTATAATTGATTTTTGTTCAATATTAACAGTTTTTTTAATTTAATATAAAGATTTTTTTAAAAAATTTGCTCAGTCAGATTCAATACAAAGGTATTTATAAACCTTTTGATTTTTTTGAAGTTTGAAGAATCATGAAAGGCGCTTCCCCAATTGAGTTGGTCTATAATGATCATTCCCCTACCATATTTGACTTCAATTAACCCTATAGGGAAAATCAAAGGTATTATTCTGCTTTTATTTGAAACAAAGGAATAAGATAACCTTGATAATTCAATGTTTGATACATTTTTATTTTTTCCTTTGGCAATTTTTATTGAGATTGAGTTTTTCCCCTTTTCAATGGGAAGAAAAGATTTAATTATTTTTTGACCTTCGCTGACGGTTGTGAATACCTGCATAGGTTTGCCTTTTGGGAAGAGATTATTTTTTAATGAGAATATGATTTTTTGGGGGCTCTTATTATTAAACAGCTTAATCGATAGGGAAAATTTGGCAGTTGTTCTTTTCTCAGAAGAAATTTCAAAAATGATATTTGAATTTTTAATAAAAGCTGATTTATCTATTTCGATTTCTTGTTCTTCTTGAGAGTAATCCTCATCGAGTTGATTATCCTCAAAGTGTATAGCAAATGGAATAATGTCTCTTTTAAGAGGAAGAGGATTTTGAGCAAGCCCTGGTTTTACTGAAGTCCAATATAATTCCTGATTGCTTATCCCCCACATAAAAGGACTATCAGAAACAATGAAAGGAGGCAAATGTATGGGTTTTTCAAGTTTTATGTCGTATGGCAAAAATCTTCCAATTTTTCCCACTGTTGAGGGTGTTAATTCTTTTATGTAGAGGATACTACCTTCCTTGATTTTTTCTACAATGATATCTGAATTTACTAAACTGCTCTTTGCATTTGGATTTGCAAACATTAGGCATCTTGAAGCTTGTTCTAAAACCTGCAGTTGGTTTCTACTATCTATTGGATTTATTCCGAAAGCCTTTAAGTATTTGAGTAAATCATCATTTCCTTCAATATAATAAATTTTTCCGGTGTGAGTATTATTTCCCTTTTGAGAATTTAGATAGTTTATTATATTAGAAAAGATAATTTGGGCTGAGGGTTCGGATTTGAATTTTTCTGCAAGATTCATTTGACAAAGGACTGCTTTTCCATTGCCTGAAAAAAGTTCAATCAATGGGGTATAAAGCAGCCCTCCTTTCCCTCCTGCATCAGCTAAATATCTTATTTTTTTATTTTCAATCTTATAAAAGCACTTTTCTGCCACTATATTGTTGCCATTCCAAAAAGAGAGGTCATCCTCTTGGATTCCATTGAAAATTGGATGGCCTTTTGCTCTCATATAAACCATAGTAGGAGAATGGCGAGTTGTTTTAATCGAAACTATTTCTTGAGGAATTTTTTCCTGTTTAAGAATTAAAGCTCTCCCTCCTCTTTTAAGAAAGTTAGAGATGTCCTTAATCGTATTCCTTTGCAGAAAAGGACTGCTTAAAGCGTTTTCTCCAACAATGAGAATATTCTCTATTTGCAGATTTTTTAAATCTTCATTGTTTATGAAATATTCATTAGAAAGAGACAAAAATGATAGTGAATTTTCTGGATCGAATATCTTTATTTTTTTATCTTCAATTTGTTTATTATTCCTTGCAGGGAAAAGTGAATAGGGAATGGAATCTGAAAAGAGGTTTTTCCCCTTTCTGTCAAAAATATTTATGTTTAGAAAAAATTCTTTTCTCTTTTTACAATGAGGAAGAGGAATTGAAAGATTCACTAAATGCTTGTCTCCTGATTTAATAAAGAACGCATCTGCTTTTTTTGTTATTGTATTGTTATCAAAAGAAACTGAAATTTCTAATTTCAGGAATTTGTCTTCGAAACTGTCATTGAATACCGCAATGTTCCTTTTTAGAATGGAACCTGAAAAAAAGCGGGAATTATATTCTTTGATGAAAGCGGTTATGGGCGCAAAAGCTTTCCTGCATGACTCAACCATTGGAGTTATTTGAGGAATATGCTTGTCGTTCCAGCTGTATCCCCAAAATTTTTCTTCAAAGACATTCCATGGACTGACGCCGGGCAAGTCAGTAAAACGATATGCTGTCAACTGCATAAGAAGAGCTTTGGCTTTGGCAAGCTCTTTGAAATATAAAAAATTGATATAAGCATCATCTCCAACAAACACGGTGTCACCATCGGGAGTTCTTGATGGTTCCCAAAGGGTTTCTCCGATGTAATATGGAATTTTAGGATTTTTTCTAAGACCTCTCTTTTTGTCTAATCTAAACCAGAAGGCTGTATTGGGGTATTGATAGTGGCTTCCTCCCATATTCAAATCGTATACATACTCTCGTGGATAATGGACATTTTCTATGTCTGCATTTCCAAAATCCATTACACCTTCATTCATCTTTGGCCTAACAGGGTCAATCATAGAAGCTTCAAATTTCAGTCTTTCCATTTTTCTTTCAAGTTCTGCTTTGCTTATCTGTTTATTTTGACTCAATGCGCTGTCAATTTCACTTGAAAGATTCCAGATTATTATGGAAGGATGATTGATATTGTTTTGAATATTCGATTTTATGTGTTCAGTGGCATTTTCCCAAAACCTTGAATCAGAAATCTTTTGTGAACCATCAGGAGTTATTGCGCTATCACCAATTATAAATATTCCCATACGGTCTGCTATATCGTACCAATCCTTGGGCCATGGCTGGTCCATAAGGCGCACTGTATTTATATTGGCATATTTTAAAAGTTCAAAAGTGCGCTCTGCAGATGGAGGATTCAGATGGTCATAGACATCTGCAATATGGAAGCAAGTGCCGAAGAGATGAATTTTTTTGCCATTTAATGCAAATTCATTTCCTTGAATAGTAAACTCTCTAAATCCAAAAGTGTCTTTTCTATTGTCAATTTTTTTCCCGTTTAAAATTAGAGAGCTATCAAGCTCATATAAGATTGGAGAACCAGGTGCCCATAGGTTTGGCGACTCCCATTTTGAAATGGTTGAAATTTTTTTCATCTGACCTGCAGGAATTGTAACTCTTCCACTTTTGAATGAAATTTCTTTTTTCCCTTTTCTTATGGCTGAATGCAATAATTCTATCGTATATGGTTTACTTGAGGAATTTTTTACCTCAGCAGAAATGGAAATCCTCTTGCTTTTTACGAATGTAAAAATTGAAATATTTTGGATAAATATTTCAGGACGAATATCAATTCTAACATTTCCCCATATACCGTGAAGATTTATGCCCTTGTGCCAGCCCGGTGGATATAGCAATTTTCTGCTTTTATTGTTTTCCATTACACTCTGCATATTATAGACTTTGACAAGAACATCGTTTTCACCTTCTTTTTTTATCAGCCGGGTTATATCAATTTCAAAAGGAGTGAAGCCGCCTTTATGGCTTCCTGCAAATTTTTTATTTATAAAGACATCTGCTGACCATTTGACTGCATCAAAGACAATAAATACCTTTTTACCTTTTAAAAAATCACTGCCATATCTTTCAGGTATTTTGAAACTTTTTTTATACCAAGCATAAGGATAATAATGTCCTGTTATATAGCCGGGCACAGAAACCTTTTTCCATTTGATATTTTCAGAAGGAATGGATTTATTCTGTGTCTCTATCAATTTCCATTCTCCTGAGAGATTAAAGGAAAAAATTGAGGCAAAAGAAAGATTTGCAGAGATAAAGATAAAAATTGTAGAAAGAAAAAGTGATAACAGAATAAATCTTTTTATTTTTTTCATTAAAGATGAGTTTAACATTTTTTATAAAGAAAAGTTATATGAAGAAACAAACTTATACTTTCTCAATAAATTATCATTTATCTCGTAAT
>RFHX01000245.1 GCA_003695725.1 Candidatus Schekmanbacteria bacterium | reverse complement strand
CACCCATTAAAAGGTACCGTGTCAAGAGATAAAAGAGTCTTTTGATAAAACATAATTTTAAGTTTTACCTTTTTCTTAACGGTTTCAAGCATATCGTCGGAAATGGGGGGGGTCAAGTCTGCTTTTGGCTTTTCTGTCGTATTTTATCAATATATTCAGATAGTTATGCGGAAGGAGAATTTTAGTTTTATTTCCAATTCTCCACATCCTCCATCTTCTCCATCAGCGCTGATTTAGTGGTTAGTGAAGGGGGATTTTTTATATGATTATGAATGGTTACCAAGTCTCCTTTTTGGTTTTTCAATAATAGTTTCGCTAAATAACTTCTAATTGATGTTGTTGTATGGTGGTGGTGTGAAAACAGAATCGAGGAAGACATTCCAAGCATCGTAAATTTAAAAAATTTGGACTTTTTCTTTTTAAGTTAATAAAGAATGAAGTAGAGAAAATCCAATTTTGAGAATTAAGAATAAGTTTCGGGAGGTGTCTTATGAATAGAAAAATGGTTTTGACAGTTACTACTTTTGTAATTTTTGCTACGCTCTTTTCTTTTTTCAACATATATTCAAAAGAAGAGGAGAAAAAAATGGGAAAGTTTGCAATCATACTTCAAGCAGGAAAGGAAACCCATGAAGGCAAAGCAAGAGCCCTTCATGCGCTAATGTATGCCCTTGAATTGAAGGAAAAAGGACATAAAGTAGTTTTAATATTTGATGGCGCGGGAACGGAATGGATTGAAGCATTGACGAATCCGACTGAAAAAACCGGATTTGAAAGTATCTATGATCAACTCAAAGAGAAAGGCGTTATAGAAGTAATATGTGATTTTTGCGCAACGGCTTTCAAGGTGCATAAAAAGTTGGAAGAAAGAAAAATCTCTATGGCAAATGATTTTTTAGGACATCCCAGCATTTCAAAGTGGGCTTCTCAGGGCTATCAAATTGTTGTTTTGTAACAGATTGAGAAGGAGATAGTGAAATGCGTTTTGTTCATACAATGATTAGGGTTAGAGATATCGAAAGAAGTCTCGAGTTTTACTGTGGTTTTATAGGACTTCATGAAGTAAAGCGTAAAACCATAGGTGATGAGGCAACTCTTGTTTTCCTCTCAGACGATGAGGAAAAACACTTTATCGAATTGACTTACAATCATGATGGCAGAGACTATGAACTGGGAGATCAATTTGGACATCTGGCTTTTTCTGTCTCTAATCTCGATGAAGTAGAGGAAAAAATTAAAAAGCTTGGATGGGAATATTGGCCAGCACGGCCTGAAGTTGGATCGAAGTATCTTTTTGTATGTGATCCTGATGGGTATGATATTGAAATCATAGAGGAAAAACAAAAGAAAGAGGAGTAAGTAATTGGTACTTTCACGATTTTTTTCTCTATTGCAGAGGATTTTTGATAAAAAAAAACAAATCAGATAAAATGAACCGTTTTAATCATCAAATAAGTTAGCTGAGAAAAATTGCATTTTCTATGATAGGATTCAAAAAGTGAAGAAAGTTTATTCATCTCCGAATTTTTCTCTTGCAGCTCTTTTCAAGGGTATATTGGAAGAGAATGGAATAGCATGCATTATGAAAAATGAGCATATTGCAAATCTCGGGGGTGAAGTGCCTACAAATGAATGTTGGCCTGAAGTATGGGTTTTGAATGACGAAGATTTTGATAAAGCTGTTGAAATTATAAGTAAGCAGAAACAAGACAGATTTCTGCCATCGTGGAATTGCCCAAAATGCGGCGAGAACATCGAGGGTCAATTCACCGAATGCTGGAATTGTGGGTACGAACGAAAATTATGATTTTTTATTTGCCCGGAAGCTGAGCTTTTTTTCTTTCTATTTCAACTTCCAACAAGTCATAGGCAACAAAGGTGTTTTCAAAAACTGCCTTTGCCTCTTCAGCCAATGGTTTGCCAGATACATAGCGGGGACTGATATGAGTCAGTATCAATCTTTTCACTTCTGCTTTTTTTGCAATATTAGCGGCTGATTCTGCTGTACAATGCCCCCGTTTAGCGGCTTCATCTTCAATATCTTTTAAAAACATTCCATCATGTATCAATAAATCGGCGCCAATTGAGTTTTCCACTACACTATCAGTTGGTCTTGTATCCACAGCATAAACGATTTTTCGTCCTTCAACAGGTGGGCCGACCACATCGGCTGAAAATACCGTTCTCCCATCTTCAAGCTTAATGTCTTCGCCATTTTTCAATCGTTTCAGTAATGGACCTTCCGGCACACCCAAAGCTCTTGTTTTATCGATGTCGAGCTTTCCCGGTTTTTCATCTTCAATATAGCTGAAGCCAAGAGTAAACGTTGTATGCTCCAGAGGAAAGGTAATGATTTTATATCCATCGCCGTTTATTGTTTCTCCGGCACATATTTCGTTTACATAGATATGGTATCCTAAATAAAAGTTGAGTATCTTTTTTGTTGAAAAGATGTAGTTTTTAAGCCCTGCCGGACCATAAATATGAAGAGGTTTCTCCCTCGATGCATGATTTAAGAGCATCAACAGCCCCGGCAATCCTGTGACATGGTCACCGTGTAGATGGGAGATGAATATTTTATCAATTCTTCCCAGTTTTATAGATGATTTTATCAGTTGAATTTGCGTGAATTCACCGCAGTCAAAGAGAATGACATTGCCTTCATTGATAAGTGCTACTGAAGGAAGATTCCTGTAAAGTGTCGGTATTCCGCCACTCGTTCCTAAAAAGATTACTTTCACTTTGACAATCCCTCATCATTTTTAAAAAAATTTTCATCTCCTTTTATATGATATTGTCAAGAAATGCAAAGTCTCTGCGCTTTTCATTGAATCAGCATTATAGATAATTTTTTTGAAAATCGACCTTTTCTCTTATCGTTAGAGTTGTGATAACTAATCCTTTCTATTCAATGATAGTTTCATCACCCCTACGCATAGTGGTGAAGAGGCAGACATATATTATTGAACTCGAGGAATGTAAAATTCACTCGGTGGATAGTTTTGACAAAATTTGGTAGAAGTATACACATTGATAGCTTCATAAGGTAAATCATATGGAAAGGATAGTGACATACTCGAAATCGTCCACTTTGATTTTAACTTCCTATTGTGCAAATAGTTGTCTGTATTGTGGCTTTAGACAATCTGATGGTAGTTTCGTCCAAGATGATGAAATAGAAGAGACCTTATCTTTTGCGGCAGAAAAAGGATGTAGTGAAATTTTGGTTATGTCAGGAGAAAATGTCGATAAAAATAGAAAAATTACTGAAGAGCTGAAAGAAAAAGGCTACAACTCGTTTATCGACTTTGCTGTTTCCGTATGCCAGAGGATTCTCTCTGCTGGAATGCTTCCACATACAAACATCGGAGTCGTGAGCTATGATGACCTTGTGCGCCTTCGCAAGGTTAATGCCTCGATGGGATTGATGATAGAAAATGCAAACAGTGAATTTTCCAAAAAGGTTAATCCTCAAAAAAGACCGGAATTACGCTTTAGAATGCTTGAGGATGCAGGCCGGCTAAAAATTCCATTTACTACCGGAATTCTCGTAGGATTGGGAGAAACACAAGAGGACCGCATAGACTCTTTGAAAAGAATTATCGATTGCCATTCAAAATATGACCACATACAGGAAGTAATCATTCAGAACTTCGTCCCAAACAGCAGAAGCGCTTTAAAAAGCTCATATCCTCTTTCCTTTGATGAATATGTAGAACTGATAGAATATGTCAGGAGAAATTCAGATATAGCTGTCCAAATACCTCAAAATCTGAACCCTTTTTTTGCGGACTTGATTGAGTACGGATTGACAGACATTGGCGGAATAAGTGAAGGGCGAGATAGAATAAACCCTGAAAATCCATGGGCAAGGATAGATGAGCTCAAAAAAATTGTTGCCGAAAAAGGAGCCCTCTTGAAAAGACGTCTTCCAATCTATCCCAAATATATTGATAAAGGGTGGTATTCTGATGAAGTTGGTGAGGTAATTTCAAAATTGTTGAAAATGACAGATGATTCGATTTGCACTATTCAGGAAGAAGTTTGAATTTATCGACAGAGAGATTTTATTTTCTCCATTATTATATCCGTTACCTCTTTCGCCTGCTCTTTTTTAGATATACCCTCTTTTTGTGCAAAATTTAATCCTTTGCCAAAAATTACTTCTATCCTTTTGGGTCTCGGGAATCGATGATGAGGCGCATATGCTTGAAATGAACCTTTTACTACTGTCGGTATTACGGTAGCTCCTGTCAGCAATGCAAGAATACCAACTCCGCTTTTTGCAGGCAGAAGCTGTCCATCTCTTGTCCGTCCTCCTTCAGGGAAGATACATAGCACATTGCCTCTTTTGAGGTATTTGATTGCCTGTTTCATACTGCCTGCACCCTCCATCTCTTCTGAGACAGGAATACATTCCGTGCTTTTACAGAACCATTTGATTAGTGGTTTATTGTAATAGGTATCGATTATTATGAAGCCAACTTTCCTCTTTATTCCTGCGGCAATGACAAGAGGGTCGATAAAGCTTGCATGGTTCGAAGCAATAATTACGCCTCCATCGGAGGGGATGTTTTCTTGTCCCTTGAAAGTCAGTCTGAAATAAATCTTGAATAATGGAATGCCTATAGCTTTTAGAAGTGAGTAAGGCGGACCTTTTTCAATCATTTATCTTTTTTAGATTCAAGAATCAGTTCTTTGAATTTGTCGAATAGATAACGTGAATCATGTGGACCGGGAGATGCTTCAGGATGATACTGCACGGCAAAAGCAGGCATATCGGTGCACTTGAAACCTTCAACGGTTTCATCGTTGAGATTGAGGTGCGTTAATGTAACATTCTTCAGGGTGTTGATATCTGCGGCAAATCCATGATTTTGAGATGTAATTTCCACTTTTCCTGTTGCAAGTTCTTTTACAGGATGATTTGCACCATGGTGTCCAAATTTTAATTTGTAAGTTTTTCCTCCAAGAGCAAGTGTAAGTATTTGCAGACCGAGACAGATTCCAAAAATCGGCTTTTTCCCAAGCAGTTGTTCTACGGTTTTTATGGCATAAGGCACACCTTCAGGGTCGCCGGGACCATTTGAAAGAAAAATTCCGTCAGGCTCTTCTCGTAGAATCTCATCCGATTTTGCAAAAGCGGGGAAAACCTTCACAGAAAGCCCGCGTGAGACCATCATTCTTAGAATGTTGGATTTTATTCCAAAATCTAATGCTGCAACCTTCAAAAAATCTGTTCTTTCCTTCGCGTCAATTCGCTTATATCCTTTCCCAAGCTCCCAGTCTCCTTCTTCCCAAATATAGGGCTCTGTGCAGGTGACATTTTTAACAAGGTCTTGTCCCACTATTCCGGGAGATTTTTTGAGTTTTTCCATTAGACTCTCTTTATTGAAATCTACTGTTGATATGATTCCCTGTTGAGATCCTTTTATGCGAAGCCGTTTTGTAAGAGCGCGTGTATCGATTTGATGAATTGCTTGAATTCCATTTTCTTTTAAATATTCATCGAGTCTTTTGGTGGCACGAAAGTTGCTTGGATACTGACAACATTCCTTTGCAATAAAGCCGGAAAGAAAGATTTTTCTCGATTCCACATCTTCGTCGTTGACTCCATAATTGCCGATTAAAGGATATGTCATACAAACGATTTGGCCGTTGTAGGAAGGGTCAGTTAAAATTTCCTGATAACCCGTCATACTTGTGTTGAAAACTACTTCGCCTACTTTTTCACCGTCAGCGCCGAAGCTTTCGCCTTCGAAGAAGGAGCCGTCTTCCAATAAAAGAACTGCTTTAGCCATTATTTTCCTTAATTTTTCCCTTACTTATTGACATTGGACAAATGATAGTTTTTTTGCCTGCCTATATATCATTTTTCATTGGAACAATGTCAAATTAAAAAATCAATCTATTTAACATCTGCCTCTTTTGGCAATCAGTTCCAAAATCAAAAAATTCATTTTCTTTCATTGTAACCAAAGAGTTACTGATTTTGTCTTCGTAGATGATAGTTCAATGTTTTGATAGTAAAAGATGAATGATATTTTGGCTATCTATTTCATATGGACATTAAATAGAAAAATCTATATGTATAACAGACATTTTTTATCGCTTTTTAAACTTTTGAGGAGTTATGAAATTTAGTTTTTTCAAAAAAACCGCAATTATCCTTTTTTTGTTATGCACTGTAGCATGTGCTCCGCGCATAATGGTATATCATAATGAGGATTCAGGAGAGGTCTTCATTTCTACAGCAAGCATCTATGATGCTGTACCACCTTTTGAACATCCTGCAAAGATTTCGCCTGAAATAATTGCAAAAATGATGAGAGCGATCAAGTGCGAGGGATTTAAAGCCTTCAGTGAAGAAGAAATTGAAGAATATGCAAAAAGGATTTCAAAAGCATTTCGCAAATGCAGAACAGATAGTTTTATAAGCTTTTATATTTCGGAAAAGACAGTGCGCTATATTTCAGGAGGCGAGATATACATAAAAAAGGGAAAAGTTGTTTGGTATTTCTATCCTGCAAGTGAGATT
>RFHX01000244.1 GCA_003695725.1 Candidatus Schekmanbacteria bacterium | reverse complement strand
GTTGTGAACCAATTTTTCTTTATTTTTAAAATTAGATAATGTCTGAATCTATCAGAGGGGATGGGGGAGATGGACGCCGTTGATATATTTCATTTCTTCGATGATCTCAATAAAAATTTGTTACAAATAAATTTTGGCAGCATTGAAGTATTTTTCAATGAAGGCACCATTGAAAATATTGATATATGGATTTCAGTCAGAAAAGAAGAATCCTTCAAATCTCCCCAAATAACAAAAGACACAATCAAATTGATTGAAAAAATCACTACTAAAAGTCTTGATATGCTATGCGGTTCTGTAACAATAAAATTTTCTAATGCCAGAATAGTAGATTGCAAAATGCGATTTTGTATTTCGAAAAGAGCGAAATAGGTTGGTGATGCCATAGTAATAACGCCGGTCAGGCAAGCTGAAGGCGGATATCGATGTGATATCCGTCTTTTGTTTTTGTAAGAAACGGAAATTTACAATGGGAAATATTGAAGAATTTAAAAAATTTATGAAGCTTCAAATTCTTTTTCTGAAAATATACAAATTTTACATCCGTCTGAAATGCAGGAAAAGGATAAACGACACAGAAGCATTGCAGTTATGGATAAAAAACGGATGCGCATCCCTCTTTAGGCGAATTTTCGGGAGAAAAAGTTAATTAGTATTTTAGTGAGGTGTGTGTATGAACATATATGCCGGTGTTGAAGAAGAGTTAAGAGTAATATCATTATCGAATTTTGGGTATTACAGCAATAAGGAACAAATGCATAAAAAAGATGTATTGAGTTTCTTCAATAGTGTTAATGAGATTACCAATCATGTTAGCTGTACTACTTATCAACATGATATATTCATAGATAATGGCTCACGAGTAAACATTGAAGTGCCACAATTCGAACCGGAAATATCTACACCCGAGCTTGTGTTGAATGATAACCCGCTTTCCCATAAACTTTTCATTTCTCAAATTTTGGCTAACCGTTTAATTGTTTTAAAAGCAATCGATAATTTAAAAAGAAAAGGGGTAAATCTTGATATTTCGTTAGCAGCTGTTTTGCCTTGGCTTCACAACTCTCCAAACGGTATGGGAGAGCATCTTCATCTATCAAGCCATTATTCAATACCAGAACGAACTTTGAACTCTATATTCCTAACGCTCATCTGCACTGATCCAAGTTTCTGCGGTGTTGGAGCGCCTTCGACTAATCTTTCCTCAGGCGGTTTTGAAGCTTCAGCGAAGGTTCGAACCCACAACGCATTTTCCTCAGACTTGTGCCAATCCAGAAAACCGTTGCTCTCGGAAAGAAATAGGTATGATCTTCCCGCTGATTGGTGTTATTTCAAAGTTGTGAATCTCGAGGCGGCAAAATCACAGCGACAAATGCTTCTTTCCTGTCTCAAAAAAGCAGCTGTTCTGTTCCTTATAATACAGGGCGCAGATTTTTCGGGATTTTCGAATTTTTTGCCTATTGCACCTGTTGAAGATGTAAAAAAATTCAGCTTCGACCTTTTTGGAAACTCTATACGTATTCCCTTCAAGGACGGAAATTCCTATACATGGCTCGAGGCAGATGAAAAATATTATAATCTTGCCAATGACTACGCAAAAAAGAACAAATCAGCACCGCATTGGTTCAAGTGGACTATTAAGGAGTGGGAATACTGGCGCAACATTTACCTTACAAAGGATTATGAAAAGCTTTCTCAAATTTCTGACAAGGGAATTAAACTATTCCTCCTCTTCAACCCCATCTGGCAAAAGAGAAGCTAAACTGGGTGCAGATTCGCGATGCCGGAGCTATAGCAGGAATAATCAAAAATTCCATCGATGTTTTATCAATCCCTGTCAACTGGTATGACAACCTCCTTAGCTGTAAATCTCCTAAGGAGTTTTGTAAGTATTATCTCTTTAAACCCACATTTGAATACATAGATATGCTTGTCAGGAAAGGACCCTTGAAAACTTGGGCAACGCTGACATATGCGGTCAAAGTTTTTTTTAAAATTTCTGTTATAGATTTTCGTTATTCTTTCATACGTAGCAACGGCATCTTTGAATC
Organism: Candidatus Schekmanbacteria bacterium; assembly: GCA_003695725.1. Lineage (NCBI taxonomy): Bacteria > Candidatus Schekmaniibacteriota > Candidatus Schekmanbacteria bacterium. The sequence continues at coordinate 2,290 of RFHX01000244.1, read as the reverse complement.
ACTTGATAAAAAAGGATATTTAAACCACAAGGTTGTTTCTGAAAAAGAAATCAGTAAGCGAATGAAAACACCTCAGCCCGACTCTATTAGGGCAATGTTTCGCGCCTCGATGATTAAACTATATCACGATAGTCAGGATGCTATCTGCGGATGGGAAAAGTTTTCTGTTGGGGAAAACACTTATAAAATGCCGACACCCGATTGCTCTTTTCCCAATTTCAAAAAAACAAAGTTCAAGAAAATCATCAAAAAAATATATTTATTTCTTAATTGCCTAAAGGTTCTATTTTTCAAATAGACATCCTATTTGGTGAGGGAAAAAATGGATATGTACGAAAGAATGAATTCAGGAAGATTATTGTCATTGTCAATCCGGATGACTCATTTTCACGAAACAATTTTTTGAATGCCTTTTGGCTTTTTCATCGACGCTTCCGTATCTATTCGAATCACATAACAAAAGGTCGAGAGAATATGGGGAATGGAGACAATTTTTTTGTCAATAGGTTTGGTTATATACAAGTTGTTAGATTTAAGAATAGCACCATACAACAGGAAGTGTATCACTGCTAATACAAGACATTGAAGATTTATGAGAAAGGAGGTGAAAAAAATGGAGACATCTATACACACTCCGTCTATTCCGGAAGTGCCTGCAAATGTTTTGCACATTGATGAGAAAACATTGAATGAAGTTTTTGACGCAACAGAATCAGCAAATAGGGATAGTGACGAGATAAAAAAAATCATAACTAAAGTTGAAGATGTGGAAGGCGAGTAATAAAAGCTAAAAGGGGGGAAGAAAATCTTCCCCTTTTTAAAAAACCTCTTGAATTCAAAATCTATTCAACGAGATGAGAGCTATTTTATGATCTTCTTGACTTAATCAGCTAAATTAAAAAACACATTTATTACCCAAATCTATTACTCTCTTCTTATCAATATGTTTACTGTCAAAATTTAATTTTTCTGCTTCGGACCTTATACTGTCAGAACTTATTCTATTATTTTCACCTGATTTTCCTTTAGTCAAATTCATCATAATTATCAAGAATGCTGCTTCCTTTGGCTGCATATGTTTGCACGGCAGATTATTTACTTTTACTGAAATCTTTTTGTTTGTTAACTTAAATTTAATATCATTCACGGGAAACTTAAAATAAAACCTTCTTGTATTGGTATTAGTTATGATTTCTTTTGAGAGGCTTTTATTCAATTTTGTCATACAGTCATAAATATTCTCATAGCTCCATATCCTGCTAATCCAAATTTGTTCTCTTGCATCATAATGCTCCAAGCCATAAAAAATGTCTTTTAATTCTATGCTTGGCGCCTGAATATTATCTTGCTCCATATTAACCTTGACCAAGACCTCCAAATTCTGGGTAATTTCACCTTCAAAACCATTTAGGCGGGAAAGAATCTTTTCAAGTTTTATTAGATTGTTGTACTGGCTTATATAAAGAGAGCATCCATATGTTCCAAGTGACCGACACCCGTATATATTGATAACTATTTTATCAGGAAAAATATATCTTCCCACAACACCAAAGTCTTCATATGGAATATCTGTTTTTTTGTCCGATTTTGGAAGATATTGCTTCCCCTGCACAATAATCTTTTTGTCACCTAAATCATCTGGAACTTTTATCTTTTGAACTTGCTGAATCTTTTCTATAATTTTCTTTATACCATCACTTCTAAAAAGGGCTTTAACAGGACGTCCCAAAAGAATTATATTTTCTCCGAGAGAACCGTAATTTATTTTTTCATTGTCAGCAACTATCTGCAATGTATGTGAAAAAAAAGGTAATGGAAAAAGTCTTGCCAAAGCACCTATTGATAAACCGTCCCTCACCCAGTAAGAAGTTGAAACAGGACACAATATCTGCTGTTCTGCATGAAAGGTATGAAAAAAAGGCTTAAAAAATCCAGCACCAAGGTCTGCGAAAATTTCTCGATAAATGTTACCTACTATTCTCTCATGCTTCCAAATTCTTTCCAATCGATCATTTCTATTATTTGTATTATTTTTGTTTTCCATTTTCTCCATCCCCCAAGTTTCAAGATAGCTTTTTTTCTCGGAATATCAAGTTAACCAAGCGCAATTAAGCATTAAAGAGGATAGGTTATTTCTCCTTCTTTCTGCCAACAATTTCAAAATTGTGATTGCATTCACAACTATTATTCATTCCACACTTAAACTCTATTGTGTATCTGACAAGAAATGAAAGATGAGCCATTTTGCTCATAAAACTGTTTACCGACACCATAAAGCATAGGTGAATAG
>RFHX01000243.1 GCA_003695725.1 Candidatus Schekmanbacteria bacterium | reverse complement strand
TTGTAAGGCTTGGTGCTTTAGGCGATATAATTCATACAATCCCTTCTGCCTATTTTCTGAGAAAGAAATTCCCAACAAGCCGTATAGATTGGATAGTAGAAAAGAGATCATCTGAACTAATCAGGGGATCTTCACTCATCAATTCAATTATTGAAATCGATACTAAAAAGTGGAGGAAGGAAATATTAAATCCAGCCTCAACATTTTCAACTATAAGAGAAATTTCTCAAATCATTAAACTTATAAGAAAAAGGCAATATGATGCAGCAATAGATTTTCAAGGATTGATTAAAAGCGGAATTATCACATACCTCTCAAAGGCAAAAAAAACAATCGGTTTTAACAAAAAACACCTTCGCGAACCAATGAATTTTTATTTCATCAAAGAGCATATCTCACCTGATAAAAAAGATGTGCACATAATAGAAAAAAATCTATCACTCTTAAAAGGAATAGGAATCGACAGCTATAATGTGGAAGATTTTAAAGCCGATTTATCAATCTTTGGAGCAGAATCTTTAAAAGAAAAAACTCTGAACAAATACAATTTAAAACCCAAGGAGCAAACAATTGTAGGAATATATCCGGGTGGAGGATGGCAAACAAAATTGTTGGAAACTTTCAAATATGCAGAACTAATAAGGAAAATCTGTAATAGCAATCGCTTTGAAATTCTTCTAATTGAGGGAAAGGACGAAAGAGAGCTTACATCTAAAATTCTACAAAATCTGAAAAATCCCATCCAATGCATAAGAAATACATCAATAAAAGAGCTCGCTGTAGTACTTTCCTATATCGATATTCTCATAGGTCCTGACACAGGTCCTCTTCATTTAGCATCCATTTTAGGGACACCAACAATCGGCATATATGGTCCAAGCAGTCCACGAAGAAATGGTCCTTATTGGGGGAAACACAAAGTCGTTTATAAAGAATTTCCCTGCAGTAATTGCTATAAAAGAAAATGTAATGATATGCGCTGTTTGAAAGAAATATCTGCTGAAGATATATATAAAGCATTTAATGAATTAGTTGATGAAGTTTAGCTTTTATTTCTGAAAAAAGTATTTCAATGGTCCAATATTCAAAAATAGACAGAAAAAAAATTAAGCCAAAAAAATCTCTTGGACAACATTTTCTAAAAAATCCCCGCATATTAAAAAAAATAGTTTCATCTATAAACCCTAAAAAAGATGACAATATCTTGGAAATAGGATGCGGCGAAGGACTGCTTACAGAGTTATTAGCCCAATCAGGTGCAAAAATAGCTGCTATTGAAAAAGATAAAGAGCTTTACGAAATTGCTGAGGAAAGACTGAAAAAATATAAAAACTGCAAAATTTTAAAAGGAGATATTCTAAAAATTGACATAGACAAATTAAGGAATGATTATTTTTCCTCCAGAAGGATAAGAGTCGTTGGAAATATTCCCTATAATATTTCTTCACAAATTCTCTTTATGATGCTTGAGAAAAGAAGACTAATTGAAGATATTGTCTTTCTAATACAAAAAGAAATGGCTGACAGAATTTCTGCTGAAAGAGGCAATAGTGATTATGGATATGTGTCAGTTGCTTTTGCAATCTTCTTCAAAACTTCGAAAATTTACAACATTTCTGGAAAAAGTTTTTTCCCACCTGCAAAGGTTGAATCCACATTGATACATCTGATTAGGCTGAAACAACCTAAGGTAAAAATTGACAACGAAGTAGAATTCCTGAAGTTCATAAAAAATTGTTTTTCTCACAGAAGAAAGACAATACGCAATAATATTAAGATGATGCTTGACAATAAAAAATTAGAAGCTTTAGAAAAACAACTTTCTTTGTCACATAATTTCAACCTTTCTGTTCGAGCCGAAGAATTAGACCTCTTCCATTTTAAAAAAATCTATGATATTATAAAATTCCAACCGGGATAAAAGAAATATTGCACAAATTAGAACATTCATTCTTTGTCTTTGTCCTGTTTTAAATCTTAAAGGTTTTAAGTTAAAAAATTATGAAAGCATCTGTAATTATTCCTGCGAGATATGAGTCAACACGATTCCCCGGCAAACCTCTCGCTAAAATTAAAAACAAAGAGATGATAATCCATGTTGTTGAAAGAGCTCTTTCTGCAAAAGAGGTAGATGAAGTCGTTGTCGCTACAGACAGTGTGGAAATTGAAGAAATAGTCAAAAGAAACGGATATAGAGCTGTTATAACTTCCAAGGCACACAAATCCGGAACAGATAGAGTAGCAGAAGCTGCACAAAAAAGCGATTCGGAAATTATTGTCAATCTTCAGGGTGATGAGCCATTGATTGATCCTGCTATTATAGACTCTTCTATAATTGAAATGAAAAAGAATGGCAATTTTCCTGTTTGCAGTTTTAAAAAACTTATTACCAATGAAGATGAAATGAATGACCCTAATGTTGTAAAAGTTGTAACAGATAAAAATGATTATGCTTTATATTTTTCAAGATATCCTATACCATATGTAAAAGAAAAAATGTCTAAAAGAAGATTACACTTCAAACATATTGGAATATATACATTCAGAAGAGAATTCCTACCGATCTTTAGCTCACTCCAACCATCTCCTTTAGAAATGTCTGAATCATTGGAACAACTGCGAATTATTGAAAATGGATATAAAATAAAAGTGATTGAAACAGAATATGAATCATTGAGCGTTGATACGCCTGAAGATTTAACGACTATTGAAAGGTTTATTGATAAAAATGAAAACTAAATTTATATTCATTACAGGTGGTGTTGTTTCATCATTAGGCAAAGGGCTTGCCGCTTCTGCCATTGGAGCACTTCTTGAAAGCAGCGGACTTAAAGTAACATTATTGAAATTAGATCCTTACTTAAATGTTGACCCCGGAACAATGAATCCTTTCCAGCATGGAGAGGTTTATGTAACAGAAGACGGAGCTGAAACTGACTTGGATCTTGGGCACTATGAACGGTTCATATCTTCACAAATGAAAAAGGAAAATAATCTAACATCCGGCCAGATATACAATACCGTCATACGAAAAGAACGAAGAGGCGATTATTTAGGCGGCACGGTGCAGGTTATTCCGCATGTTACCGATGAAATCAAAAGAAGTATTCTCAACCTTGCTGATTCCAATGATATTGTTATTACAGAAATAGGCGGCACAGTGGGAGACATTGAAAGCCAGCCCTTTCTTGAAGCAATCAGGCAATTAGGTGTTGAGTTAGGAAGAGGAAATTCTCTTTTTATCCACCTTACCCTTGTCCCCTATCTTGGAACGGCAGGTGAATTAAAAACAAAACCTACTCAACATTCTGTTAAAGAGCTGAGGTCTATAGGTATTCAGCCAGATATTATCCTTTGCAGGTCCTCTCATGAGCTGCCTGATGAAATAAAATCGAAAATCAGTCTCTTTTGTAATGTGGCAAAGGATGCAGTCATCACAGCAAAGGATGTAAGCACTATCTACGAAGTGCCTCTAATTTTCCATAAAGAAGGATTGGATAAAATAATATTCAAAATACTTCAAATAGAAGCAAGAACACCCAAACTTGATAAATGGAAAGAAATCGTAGAAAAGGTATCCAATCCAACATACAAAGTTACGATTGCAATAGTAGGAAAATATGTTGAACTCACAGAATCCTATAAAAGTTTATCTGAAGCTCTCACTCACAGTGGAATTGCAAATGACACAAAAGTTGAAATCAGGTGGGTTGAATCTGAAAGGCTTGTTGATGAGCCCTTGGAAAAATATCTTTCGGGAGTTGATGGAATTCTCGTTCCCGGCGGTTTTGGAGAAAGAGGTATAGAAGGAAAAATCAAAGCTGTAACCTATGCCAGAGAAAATCTTATACCATTTCTTGGAATTTGCCTTGGAATGCAAGTTGCAAGCATCGATATAGCAAGAAACCTTTGCAACCTTGAAGGTGCCAATAGTTCAGAATTCTCCTCAACAACTGCCCATGATGTCATTCATATTATGTCATCCCAAAAAGATGTAAAAGAAAAAGGCGGGACAATGCGTCTTGGTGCGTATCCTTGTAAAATTATCAAGGGAACTCAGGCATATGAAGCATATCAGCAGGAAACAGTTTATGAAAGACACCGCCATAGATATGAATTTAACAATGAATATAGAGAAATTTTTAAGAAGAAAGGAGTTGTATTTTCCGGACTTTCTCCAGACGACCAATATGTAGAAGTTATAGAGCTAAAAAACCATCCATGGTTTGTTGCAACTCAATTTCATCCAGAATTCAAATCAAAACCTCTAAATGCACATCCTCTTTTTCGTGCCTTCATAAAAGCGGCTTTAAAATATACCGACCTTTATGCAGGAAAGGATGCTTAGTTGACAATCATAAGATAGAGGTATAAATTTCAATATAAGTTGATCCTATTTTTTGAGGATTTGAAAATTGTTAAAGGAGAAGAGATATTTTTCCAGTTGCTGTATTAATGTGGGAGATTGATTATGCCGTTAAAAACTGAAGCATTAGAGTATCATTCAAAAGGTAGAAAAGGTAAAATCGAAGTCATTGCTACAAAACCCTGTTTAACTCAAAGAGACCTATCTCTTGCTTACACACCAGGAGTCGCTGTACCCTGCCTTGAAATTGAAAAAGACCCCGAAATGGCTTATGAATATACCGCCAAAGGGAATTTAGTGGCCGTTGTATCCAATGGCACTGCTGTTTTGGGATTAGGATGCATAGGCGGCTTGGCAGGCAAACCTGTTATGGAAGGCAAAGGAGTACTCTTTAAACGTTTTGCCGATATAGATGTCTTCGACCTTGAAATTAAATCCAAAGACCCTGACGATGTAATTAATGTAGTTAAGCTTTTGGAACCAACTTTTGGCGGCATCAATCTCGAAGATATCAAAGCTCCTGATTGTTTCTACATCGAGGAAACATTGAAAAAAGAACTTGAAATACCGGTATTTCACGACGACCAGCATGGCACTGCTATCATCTCAGCAGCAGCTCTTCTCAATGCACTGGAAATAACAGGAAAAGACATTGACAAAGTAAAAGTCGTTTATAATGGGGCAGGAGCGGCAGGTATTGCATGCGCAGAACTTTATATCGAATTGGGAGTCAAACGGGAAAATGTAATAATGTGCGACTCAAGAGGAGTTGTATATAAGGGACGCAAAGAAGGTATGAATAAATACAAAGAGAGGCTTGCTTCCAATACTAAGTGCCGCACTCTTGAGGAAGCTATGGAAGGTGCGGATGTATTTGTAGGCGTCTCGGTAAAAGACTGTGTCTCCAAAAAAATGCTCAAATCGATGAATGATAAGCCAATTGTTTTTGCAATGGCTAATCCTGACCCTGAAATTACATATGAGGACGCCCTCGATGCAAGAGACGATTTAATTTTCGCAACTGGACGCTCAGATTATCCCAATCAGGTGAACAATGTTTTAGGATTCCCCTTTATTTTTAGAGGTGCCTTGGATGTTAGAGCAAAATCAATAAATATGGCAATGAAGATTGCCGCGGCGCGAGCCCTTGCCGCACTTGCAAAGGAGGATGTCCCTGAGTCAGTTTGCCGTGCCTATGGCGTAAAGGAATTAAAATTTGGACCTGAATATATCATCCCCAAACCTTTTGACCCGCGAGTACTTCTTTGGGAAGCACCGGCAGTTGCAATGGCTGCAATCGAAAGCGGTGTAGCAAGAATAAAAATAGACCCTGAAGAATACAAGAAACAGCTTGAAGCTCGACTTGGTAAATCAAAGGAAATAGTAAGAACAATCATAAGTAAGGCAAAATCAAACCCTAAAAAGATTGTTTTCCCAGAAGGTGAAAATGAAAAGATTATCAGAGCTTGTCATATTTTGATAGATGAAAAAATTGCAAAACCCGTACTTTTGGGCAGGAAAGAAAAAATAAAATCGATCGCTGAAAATTATCGCCTAAACATCGATGATGCTGAAATAATCAACCCATTAGAATCTGAAAAATTTAAGACCTATGTAGAAAAGCTTCATGACATAAGAAAGCGCAATGGCGTAACACTTGTAGAAGCAAAGGAGATGATGAAGAATCCAATCGTCTATGGCTCGATGATGGTCCATGTTGGCGATGCGGAAGGAATGGTATCAGGCATCACTCAGCATTATCCTGCAACTATAAGGCCCGCTCTTCAAATTGTGAAGAAAAAGAAAGAATTGAACAAAGTCTGTGGCCTTTATTTTCTTATCATAAAAGAAAAAGTTTTCATCTTTGCAGATACGACTGTAAATATCACCCCTGACCATAATGACCTTGCCGAAATAGCTATATGTGCGGCAGACTTTGCAAAAGAGTTCGATATCTTTCCCAAAGTAGCAATGCTTTCTTTTTCCAATTTTGGAAGTACAAAGCATCCTGAAGCGGAAAAAGTTAAAAAGGCCGTTGAAATAGTAAAGGAAAAGAGGCCTGATATTGTAATCGATGGTGAAATGCAGGCAGATACTGCTGTTGTGCCTGAAATAATAAAAAATACATATCCCTTCTGTAATATAAAAGACGGTGCAAATATACTTATTTTCCCTGACCTTGCTTCGGGCAACATTGCATACAAATTGATGCAAAGATTAGGCGGTGCAGAGGTTATAGGTCCAATTTTAGTTGGGATGAGCAAATCTGTCCATGTCCTTCAAAGAGAATGCGAAGTCAATGACATTGTAAATATGACATCAATAGCAGTCGTTGATGCACAAAATAAGGAATAGAGAGATTTTATTTCCCAATCAATTTCTTGTAAAGCTGTCGGGCAAGTTTTATTTCTTCTTCTTTGGTTTTAACTAATCCGTCTATATGGGCATTATGCACTTCAGAAAGTATTTTCGAATAAATAGGCCCTTCCTCTATGCCTAAATTTTTCAAGTCATTGCCTGTTATTATGGATTTTACTTTTTTGTAAGTAGAAAGATACTCCTTTATCTTTTTTATAACACTCCTTCTTTCTGTTAGCGCCATTATAAAGAGGATTAGCTCTTCATCATAATCTTTTAGAAGTGAATATATTTCAGAGGGTTTTACGGCTTTTTCAATCTTTCTTGCTATCGATTCAGCTTCTATCGAAATCCTAAGTTTTTTTCTAATGGCAGTGGGCAGAGAAAGTCTGTCAGATACCACTTTAAGAGAATCCTTGTCCAATTTGTGAAATATTCCCATCAAATAAAGATGCAATGCTTCTATTTTTCTTTCCGTGAAAGCTATTTCATACCAATCCTTCACCTTTTCCACCTTATTCAAAATTTCCTCACAATAGGAATCATATTTAAGATAAGGGCTTATGGATTTCAATACTCCGAGATCTTCCATCCTTCTCAAAATCTGACGAAATTTTTCTTCTTTAAAAATAAGTATAAATTCTGAAAGGATCCTTTTTCCTGAAACTCTTCCCATCACTCCCTTTGATAAAGAGTCTTTTAATAGAGCAAGAGTTTGTTTTCCTATTTTAAAATTGAGTCTTGTCTCAAACCGTAATGCGCGAAATATTCTTGTTGGATCTTCCACAAAGCTTAGACTATGCAGTACTCTAATCACTTTATCCTTTAAATCTCTCTGTCCTCCAAAATAATCGATCAACACATATGCAGGATTACCATTGAGCCTTACAGCAAGGGCATTAATGGAAAAATCACGACGGAGTAGATCTCTTTTCAGAGAACCGGGGAAAACAACAGGAAGTTTGGCAGGTGACTCATAGAATTCCGCCCTTGCAGTGGCAAAGTCTATCCTGAATCCTGATGATAAAAATACAGAAGAAGTTCCAAATCTTCCATGTGTTTTTATCCTGCCATCTACTCTTTTTGAAAATTCCTTTGCAAATGCTACCCCATTGCCTTCAATAACGATATCAATATCATAATTGTCGATACCGAGTAGAATATCTCTAACAATACCTCCTACAAGATAAGCATTCACGCTTTTTTCATCGGCAATTTGCCTTACTATCTCAAAATAGCTTAAAATCTCTTTTGTCATTCTTTCTTCTATAATTCTCTTAACATTCTTCTCCTGAAAATAAGGTTCCTTATCAAGAATAACTGAAAAATCTT
>RFHX01000242.1 GCA_003695725.1 Candidatus Schekmanbacteria bacterium | reverse complement strand
GCCTCATATCTGCAGAAGGCGAAACATAAAATTTGTTTTTTAGAAATGCTGTTAATAATGATTCATTATTGAAAGATAAAGCTCTTCCTGCATCTTTACCATCTCATCTATATGGAAGGTTTTATCAATGGAATTTTGATTCTGAGATAATCTTTTGTGCAGCTCTTTATCTTTTAAAATTCGGCACACCTTCTTTGCCATATCTTCATAATCTCTTGGAGAAACCAAAAAGCCATTTGTGCCATCTTTGACAATTTCACAATTGCCATCAATATTGGTTGCAACAATAGGTACTCCTGATGCAGCAGCTTCAACCAATACTCTCGGCAATCCTTCCCACAGTGCTGTATGAAGCAGTACATCAATTGCACATAAAAGTGCAGAAGTATTTTCAGTCCATCCCAACAAAGTAAATTTTTTCTCAAGTGACAGTTTTTTAATTTCCTCCTCGATTGCATTTCTCATGTCACCGTCACCTGCAACAATAAATCTTGCCTCAGGTATTTCGTCAGAAATCTTTTTAGCCGCTCGTACAAAAGTTATAAGGTCCTTTTGTGGTTTAAAGCAGGAAATTGCGCCAATTATAGGTGCGTTCTTTTCAAGAGAAAAAAAATTTCGTGCTTCCTCCCTTGAAAGTACATTTCGCGAATAATCTTCAATCCTTATTCCGCTTCTGATTAAATGAAATTTATCATTATCCCCTATTCCCAATCTTATTGCTTTTTCTCTATTAGAATTGCTGACTACAATGAATTTGGAGGTAATCTTTGCCGTAATTCTCTCAAGAAAGATATAAAATTTTTTTGTTATGAATGGTTGGTAATCATTGAAACCAAAACCATGAAATGTATGGATTATATGCGCAATACCACTTAAATATGCTGCCCATCTGCCAAGAATTCCTGCTTTTGAGCTATGCGTATGTATTATCATATTTTGCTTTCCAATGGATTCGCTTTTAAATTTAAGAATCTTTTGAATCTTTTTAAAGGCGCCATAATCTTTAATAGGATTTATCTCTCGTTGAAGCTCATCTATTAAATAGAGGTCCAAGTTTTTAATTTTTAGGGCTCGATTAAGCAGATAGCCTTCAGATGCTGTTATTAAAACAACATTGAATTTTCCTCTATCGAGATGTTCAACAGTATAAAGAGTATTTTGTTGTGCGCCGCCCAATTCCAGTTTGGTTATGATATGAACGACCGTTATCTTTCTATCAGAAACCGACATCGATTCGTTTTAACCATCGTGCTATTAAGAGGAATATAAGTAGAATAACACTTACAAGCGCAAGCGTTGTTTCATTGTCAGTATATATCATTACAATTCCTATCATTGCAAGAATAAGAGAAACTGTATAGCTTAGAAGAACCGTTTTCCTCACTGAAAGAGCCCATCTTCTGAGGCGAAGCGCAAAATGGTCTCTGCTTCCCAAAAACATAGATTGCCCCCTCAATGCCCTCAAATACATTACAAGAAGTGTATCAAAGATTGGCATACCAAGAATAACCAATGGGGCAAGAAAACCTACATTGTTGTTAAAACTATATTTTCCAATCATTGCAAGCGCCCCAAGAATAAGTCCAATAAACATACTACCGGTATCACCAAGATATATTCGCGCTGGTTCAGAATTGTAATATAAAAAACCCAAGAGACTTCCTGCTAAAGCAACACTTATTATTGCTATAAAAGGCTCGCCATTTATTACGGCAACGACAAAAAAGGCAAGAGAAGCAATAAAGGCAATGCCTGATGACAATCCATCCATAACATCTATTATATTGAATCCGTTTATTATGCCAACCATCCAAAAAATTGTAAGCAAAATTGCAAGCCACGGCGGAAGAGCAACGACAGTAATCATAACATCTGATTTTAAAAGAATGAAAACTGCTATAAGTTGACCTAAAAATTTTACACCCGGCGAAAGCACTCCGAAATCATCAATGAGACCAAGAAGGACTATTATTGTGCCGGAAAGAATAAGGGCAAGAGTTGTACGCGAAAAATCGTAAACCATTCCGAGAGAAAGAAGAAAGGACAAATATACTGCCAATCCACCAAGATAAGGCACAGGTTCTTTTTGTGTTTTCAATTTTCCATCAGGTTTGTCAACGACTCCAAACTTTTTTGCAGCCACAATGGCTAAAGGTGTACCATAAATAGAAAAAAGGAAGGCCAAAACAAATGTCAATAAATATTCTGTTCTCAATTTTTCATCACTTTCATAAAAATAAAGGATTCAAAGCTGATTATAGGATAATTTCGTACCTTCTGCATCGTCAATTTTTTAATTTTCGAAGAATAAAAAATCCTGCCAAAAACTCTTTTTCTTATACAAGTCAACTCTTTGCTCGTCATAAATGTACATAATAACTAACATTTGATAATGAAGAAGCAACTGCCAAAGAATGATTAGATGAATATGTACTTTGATTTATCCATCAGCCAATAAAAAAACAACGCAAAAGATTTCTAAATTTCGCTTCCTTGACCTCCGATTATGAGAGTGCTAATCTTCTGAAAAAAATATAATTTGAAGGAAAAAAGGTTATGGCTAAAAAAGTTCTTGTAACAGGCGGAGCAGGATTTATTGGCTCATTCATAGTAGATAAACTTGTAGAAGAAGGCTATGAAGTAAGAATCTTCGATAATTTAGACCCTCAGGTACATCCCGGCGGAAAAGAACCGCCTCACCTCAATAAGGATGCGGAATTCATCAAAGGAGATGTAAGAAATCCTGATGACCTCGCAAAAGCGTTAAAGGGGGTTGATGCTGTATCACATCACGCAGCAGCTGTTGGAGTTGGACAATCCCAATACAAAATCGATTACTATGTGAACACAAATGTGGGAGGCACTTCAAATCTTCTCAATCTCATCGTTAATGGCAAATACAATATTGAAAAAATTATAATTGCAGCTTCAATGAGCAGTTATGGTGAAGGCAGATACAATTGTGAGAAATGTGGGAAGGTAAATCCACCTTTACGCACAGAAGAACAGATGAAAAGCGGGCAATGGGAGCTTTTCTGTCCTATCTGCAGTGCTCCAATCACTCCAATTCCGACTGATGAGAAAAAAGAACAACATTGCAATTCCATTTATGCTCTGACAAAAAAAATGCAGGAAGATATGGTTCTCAATATTGGAAAAACATATAAAATTCCGGTAGTAGCATTTCGCTATTTCAATGTCTATGGACCAAGGCAATCCCTTTCAAATCCTTATACGGGCGTTGCAGCCATTTTTATGAGCAGGATAAAAAACAATCAACCACCAGTTGTATATGAAGACGGCTTACAAACCAGAGATTTCATTTCCGTGCGTGATATTGCCGCGGCAAACCATGCAGCATTGGAAAACAGCGGTGCAGATTATATGAGCTTGAATCTTGGTTCAGGAATACCCCAGACAATAAAAAGCGTTGCAGAAAAACTTGCAAAACTATACGGCAAAGATATTGAGCCTCTTATCTTGAACAAATTTAGAAAAGGAGATGTGCGCCACTGTTACAGCGACAGCACAGAAATCAAAAAGCGCCTTTATACCCCCTCTGTTTCCTTCGAAGAGGGAATGAAAGAACTGATAGAATGGGCTGAAACGGCTTATTTTGAGGATAAGTTTGAAGAAGCTGCAAAAGAGCTTCAGGAAAAAGGGCTTGTTTGAATTTCAACAGATATCCCCTTTGAAGTTTTTACCAACTCCTCTCTTGTATGATATAATAACCCTGCAATGTTTAAAAAATTAATCAATTTGTTCGTTTATCGTGAATTGCTTTATAACCTTGCGATGAAAGATATCAAGGGGCGCTACAAACAGACCATCATAGGGGCAGGATGGGCGATTTTTCAGCCTTTTGTGATGATGATAGTCTTTACGATTGTTTTCTCTATTTTTGCAAAAATCCCATCAAAAAAAATACCCTACCCTCTTTTCGCATTCTGCGGACTTTCAGTATGGGCATTCTTTTCAAGCTCAATTACAAAAGCCGTTTCAAGTATAATTCAAAATGTCAATCTCGTTACTAAAATTTATTTTCCAAGGGAAATTCTCCCATTTTCTTCAATATCAGCAGCTTTTCTTGATTTTATCATTGCTATGTTCCTCTGCTTCTTGATGACACTCTTTTACGGAATCACTCTATCGCCTTATATTTTTCTTTTTCCCATTATCCTGATTATTCAGCTTCTTCTGATTTCAGGGCTTTCATTGTTCTTCTCTGCGTTGAATGTATTCAAAAGAGATATTAACTATCTCATCCCCATATTTTTGCAGATTTGGATGTTTCTCTCGCCAGTTGTTTATCCTGTTGCAATCGTTCCTTCTCAGTATAAACATTTATATATGCTCAATCCGGCAGCGGGGATAATAGAAGGATACAGGTCTTGTCTTCTCTATGGCTCAATGCCATCATTAAAACCTCTCATATGGGCGGGCATTCTTTCTTTGTTTATTTTTTTGCTTTCATACTTTTTCTTTAAGAAAGTTGAAATGAAATTTGCTGATATTATTTAAAAGAACCAATTATGGAAACCCTTATTGAATTTAAAGATGTATCAAAAATCTATCGCAAATATAGCAGGTCTTTAAAAGAGACATTATCTTCTTTCTTAAAAAAGAAAAAAGATCCTTCAAATGTGGAAAAATCGTTCAAAGCCTTAAATAATGTAAGCTTCAATGTCAAAAGCGGGAAAGCCCTTGGAATAATAGGACCTAACGGAGCAGGTAAAAGCACAATTTTAAAAATCCTGGCAGGCATAACTGAAGCATCCTCAGGAGAAGTTATAATTAAAGGAAAAATAGGAGCATTGTTGGAATTGGGTGCTGGGTTCCATCCAGAATTCACCGGAAGAGAAAACATATATTTAAACGGTTCAATAATGGGTATGAAGCG
>RFHX01000241.1 GCA_003695725.1 Candidatus Schekmanbacteria bacterium | reverse complement strand
CTCTTGGTCTTACTATTGAAAGGTTTGATATATCCCCTTCAATTCAATATAAAAAGCCGTTTAGGAGCTCTTATTGGATTGGCTGCATACAAAATGATGAGAAATTCAAGAAATACCGCTATTGAAAACATAGTTAGGGCTATACCGGAATTAAGTCATTCACAAGCCATTAAAATTGCTAAATCCTCATTCATCAATATGGGAAGAAATGTATTTGAAGCAATACATCTTGAGAGAATGAAGCCGGAAGATGTGCAGAAGTTGGTGGAATATGAGGGACTTGAATATTTCGACAAAGCTATGAAGGAGGGTAAAGGGCTCGTTGTCATAACAGGACATTTAGGAAACTGGGAAATGTTTCAGGCGGCTATGTCCACACTCGGCTACCC
Organism: Candidatus Schekmanbacteria bacterium; assembly: GCA_003695725.1. Taxonomy (NCBI): domain Bacteria; phylum Candidatus Schekmaniibacteriota; species Candidatus Schekmanbacteria bacterium. Next base: position 4,946 of record RFHX01000241.1, on the reverse strand, counting down.
CGTAACTGTATTAGCACAAAGATACTCAAACCCTTATATAAACGAAATGATAACAAGAATAAGAAATGCATCGGGCACAAGTGTAATTATTCGTCGCTCGGGAAAAGAAAGAGAATTAATGAAAGGAGTACTCAAAGCCCTTGCAAATTGTCATGCTTTGGGAATTTTGATAGACCACTACACGAAAAAGAATGGGATAGCAGTGCCTTTTTTAAATACAGAAACAAGCGCTCCTGCCGGTCCTGCCCTTTTTGCTATGCGAACTGGCGCACCTGTGATTTTCGGTTATGCAATGCGCCTGCCCAATGAAAGATTCAAAGTCAAATTTCAACCAAGTTTCAAAGCGCTAAACGGGAAAAACCGCGACTTGGCTCTGTATTTAAATACTGCAAATTTTCTTGAAGCGATAGAGGAAGAAATCCTAAATTATCCCGAGCAATGGGCTTGGATGCATAAATTCAAACGCAAACATAGAAAAAGTATCCGTAGAATAGATTTCAAAAAACTTCCAAAAGTGACAATCTTTTCAAAAAAAGAATGCTGTCTTTGTGATGATGCAAAAAAAATAATCGAAAAAATTTCACGACGTTACCCTTTCAAACTTGAAGCTATTGACATCACCGATGACAAAGAAAAACTCGATGCATACGGAAATGAGGTGCCTGTTGTCCTGATAGAAGGGAAAAAACTTTTCAAATTAGGAGTTGACAAAAAAAGGTTTGAAAAAAGAATAATAGACTATCTATATAATATGAACTCAGATGAAAGTTAGAGGTTTCAAGAAATGCCCAATTATAAGCTGAAAATTCAGTATGACGGCACAAGATATTCAGGATGGCAGATACAACCAAATGTAAAAACGATAGAAGGAATAATCACTGAAGCCATAGATAAGATATTTCATAGAAAGGTTAAATTAATCGGCGCTTCCCGTACTGATGCAGGTGTCCATGCAAGAGGACAAGTTGCAAATTTTCATTTTCCTGATGAAATCGACATTACTACTATCAAAAGAGGACTTAATGCTGTAATACCAGATGATATTGCTATTCAACAGGTGGAAATAGCTGATGAAAAATTTCATTCGCGCTACAGCGCAAAGAGTAAAATTTACCAGTACTTTATATGGAATCGGGATTATAAAACTCCCTTTTATTCAAGATATTCTTGGCAGATTCACAATAGATTAGACATCGATGCAATGAGGGCTGCATCCTATTTTATCAAAGGAGAAAAAGATTTCTCATCCTTTCAGGGGGCAGGCTGTGATTCGAAAGTACCTATAAGAAGAATCGATTTCTTCGACATAAAAAGGGAAGAAGGCTTCATAAAATTTACCATTGAAGGAAGCGGTTTTCTGAAACATATGGTACGAAATATAGTAGGCACTTTGGTAGAGATTGGAATGGGAAAGATGAATCCTGTTGAAATGATACATATACTCGAAGCAAGAGACAGGAAAAAAGCAGGACCTACAGCGCCGGCAAGGGGACTTGTGCTTGTGAAGGTAATTTATTAATCAACTGCCACTCTTCAACTTGATTTTTTAAAATCTCTAAATGTCCATTTCCTTCTATTTTTGGATTAAATTTTTTTTGATCTAAAGAGGATATTTGCATTTTAAAAATGAAGGATTGCAGATACAATTGTTTGGACATCAAATTCTTCCGTATTACTCAAAGGCAGACTAACTCCCACTCCAATGTCGAAATCAGCGTCCTTTGAAGGCCGTACCTTTATGCCCGGTGTTATGTTAATTATCCATGGACCATCAGCATCACCACTCAACACACTTTCTCCATCGAATTCTACAAGCGCTTCTATCCGCCTATTCAAATGATAGAGAAGTGATAAATTATAGCCAATCGTTGCTTCTTCTTCATTTTCTTCTTCATCGCGCTGATTTGATGGAAATCCAAAAGAAAGTGTTGCAGTTGTTTCAAAATTACCCTTTTTGTATCCGGCATCCAAGAAGGGTTCAAATTCGACAATATGATTGCTTCCTATCTCTTCTTTTGTATCACCTGTTGGCAAACCAAGGCGTAAACCGCCGCCAATCAAAATGCCTTTTTCTTCAAAAACAAAATTGGCGTATTTCGCAATAAATTCAAAATTGTCAAAACTTGAATCTGTTGGTTCGCCTGACGGTTCTCGCCATGTGTAAGGAGCTTCAATTTGTAAACTTATTGAACGGTTAATTGCATATTCACCAACAAATCTCACAGTATGCTCATCTGCATCATCTTCATCTGAATTTATATTTCTGAAAAAATAATCCACTCTTATTGTGTTGTCAGGAGATGGAGTTTCTGCAATCAATGGATGGACAAAATGCAACTCATTATGTATCTCATCTTCTTCAGCGTTATTATGTCTTTTTTCTGCCCACAGACCTTGTACAAAAGAAAATGTAAATATGAGACCTGCTGTGAAAATAATCATAACCATTTTTCTCAAATTTCTTCTCATCAATATCCCCTTTCTAAATAAACAAAATTGCTTATTTGAACATATGTTCATATGTAAAATAGAGAGCCTATTATATTAAAAGGAGAGAAAATGCAATAAAAAAAGGGCTGATACTAAACATCAGCCCTTTCTTTTGAAAGAAAATACTATTGTTTTATTTATTCGCCATATACTGTCGTTGTGTATTCGCCGATGATGCCCAAGATGTTTTTTGTATAATAATCGACATGATGAATCTTTGTTATCTTGCCATTCTCCATAGCTGTCTTGATGCTTGCATCTCCAGTAGCTACGATTCCCAGGTACGATGTGGCTTTTGCTGTGCCTACTTTCTCTGCAGATACTGAAGTATCTCCAACAGCTGCAGGCGCTTTTACTTCTGTGTAGATAACTCCCATTGGCACAAAACTAGCACAGCCAACTGTGAAAAAAATTGAAATAACCAGCAGCAGAGCAAATATCTTATGAATTTTCATTGAATCACCTCCCTTCACTCACTACAATCTTCCAAATCAATTGGTAAAGATATCAGTAATTGATCTTCCAAATGATGAAAACTGTTTTATCACCAAAGTGGTTATATTCTTTTGAACGATATATTTCATCTTTCTTTTCCAATACCAAATCTCCTCCCCATTTATCATAAAGATGACTAAAGCTTCTAAAGAGATAAGATTTATAAGTTCCCTCTCTTACAGTTGGAGAGTTCCAGAAAGCATGGTGGGCAAAATACTTAATCCCCTTATCTTTGATATATTGGACAAACTTGCCCTCCTTAAAATATTCCTGCAGCTCAAAGTTATTGATTACCCCGTCAATATTGACTACTCTTCTATCCGAAAAATATCCTAATATTCCAGCATCCTCAATCATTAAGACATCCTCTTTCTTTGTATTATCCTTTACCCATAGCGCTTCTTCATATACATTATACTGAAATTTGTTTTCCATACCTCGACTAACTGAAATCATCTGCGATAAAATCGCTCCAACTAGGAAAGCGAAACTTAAAAAGGTCAAAAAAACCTTTTTTTCAATCTTAAGCATTTTTTTGGAAGCTTCTGACAGAAAATCAACAATTAGCGGACTTATCAAAATCAGAAAAACGACATATCCAGCAAAGTGCCATCTGAAGACTGCCCATTTCATAAAAAAAATTGTGTCAGCAAAATGTAAAATCACATATAGAGCAAAGATTGTTGAGATTGCTGAATACTCATTATCTTCACAAAATGAAATGTAAGAATCCTTTCTCAGCAATATAAAGATAAGAAAGAAGAGAGCTAAAAAAAAGATAATTGAAAATTCCTTGAATTCAAAAAAATATTCCTTGAAGAAATGTGGGACAGGAAAAGAATGTTTCAAACTTCCACTTATTGTAACAATATGTCCAAATTTCAGATAATTGTATGTGAGATATGGAAAAGCAATGAGAATTACAGGCAATGCTAAAGTGAAACTTTTTTTAAAAAAAATATTTATCCTCTTTTGAATTTCTATATTGCTTTGTATGAAAATCTGTAAAAACAAATAGACAGCAATCGCTGCAATCAAAAAAATTGAATCAAGGCGTGCCAAGAAAACAAATCCTAAAATTATGCCGAATAGAAAATTCTGTCTAAACCCTGCATAAGAAGAGAATATCTTTGATTTAAGTGAAAAATAGACAGTCACAAAAAGCAAAAATATCAAAAGTCCCGCCTCGAGTCCATATTCTGTTTGGCTCAAAAATCTTGGCCAAATGAATATTGCAAGAGCAATGACCGCATATGCTTTGCCAAATTTTTCATAAATGATTTTCCCAAAAAGAAGAATGATTCCTGCAAGAATAACCACCTGAAGAGTCATTACAAAATGAATTGACAATTCTGGCGATGATTTTGTGAAATAGAAAATAGGCAGAATACACAACATCCAGAGAGGATGATAACCATTGGTTGGGTTTATGCCATCAAAAGTTGAGCCTAACCCTTTAACAATATTTCTTGCTGTCTGAAAGTAATAAAAAGCATCATCTACAATCCTGCCAAGAATGAAGGACATATCAAGCCACGAAAAGATAAGGCGCATCAACAGGACAACCGCCAAAATTATCAAAAACAACCTATTGTTTCTCAAAAAATCAGCCATAAGATAAATAATATAATAATTATCCCAAAAAGATTAAATTTTCTTTTATATCCAAAATTTTCCCCTTCACTTTTTCATCTTCGATTAATCTCTTATGCACTGACAATTCAGTTTTTTCATCACCAGCTTGAAATTTTTTACAGCCATTTCTGAAATTAATTTCACTGCCAATCGACTTGATTGAATAGAGAGTATAGTAATCAGTTGTTATCAAATCCCTGATTAGCAATTACTCTATTCATCGATAAAGCCGATTGATGACTCTTTTTTAACAGCTGAACCTATTTCGACAATGATTCTGAATGACTGTCTTAAATTAAAACTTTGCAATCAGCATCCTTAAATTT
>RFHX01000240.1 GCA_003695725.1 Candidatus Schekmanbacteria bacterium | reverse complement strand
ACATTTGTCTTCATAGTTCGGATTTCCTTTGATTTCAACAAGTTAGCTGACTCATAAAAAAAATCTTTTCTGGCACAAAAATTGCATCAGTCGAATATAAGAGGAGAATACCAATGTGTAAAAAATATTGCATCCTATTATTTGGAATAGTTTTTCTTACTACAATTACAGTTTCCTTGACAGGAAATCATCTCTCTAAATTTTATCCTATAAAGTATAAAGTGATATATCGTTCATCACAACCTGATTTGTTGGGATTTCTATTACTCAAAAAAGAAGGGATAAAGTCCATAATAAATTTAAGAGATGACAGAGATGACAATTCGTTTTTGCTCAAGCTATTGGGATTCAACTATCTACATATTAAAGTCAAAGACCGAACTCCTCCCAGTGTAAAACAAGTTTTAGACTTTATAAGTTTCATTAGTAAGTCAAAAAACCAGCCTATCCTTATACATTGCCGCTCGGGGAAAGGAAGAAGCGGCACATTTGAACTTCTCTACCACTATCTAATCGAAAGAAAACCAATAGATGAATCAATAAAGGAAACAATTCTTTCAAATAAAATTTCAGATGAACAATTGTCCTGGTTTTACAAATTCGCCAAAAGCAGTTATCTAAAAAATTACACAAGAAATTTTAGAGCAATTCCTTTAAAAAATAAATTTGCAACTATGTAACAGCCCAAAAGTAATTTATGGATTTTTTCTCCTCTTTAATATATCCTAAGATTGAAATTTTCTAACTAATCAATTTTTATCTTGATAAAATGAATAGTGAAGAAATTGAATTGTCCATAGTAATACCGGTCTATAATGAAGCAGATAATATTGCGCCTCTAATAAAAAAAATAGAAGCCGCCATCGAAAAAATAAGGAAAAAATGTGAAGTTATCTTCGTAGATGATGGTTCAACGGACGGCAGTAGTGAAATTTTACAAAAAGAATGTTTATCGAGAAATAATTTCACATTGATCCAGTTTAGGAAAAATTTTGGCCAAACTGCTGCCATTTCAGCCGGTTTTGATTATTCAAAAGGAAATGTCATTATCACCCTCGATAGCGACTTGCAAAACGACCCTGCAGACATCCCTTTACTCTTGGAGAAGATAGATGAGGGTTACGATGTTGTCAGCGGTTGGAGAAAAAATAGAAAGGACAATCCGCTGACAAGAAATCTTCCTTCTGCAATAGCCAACTGGATTATTGGCATAGCCACTGGGGTAAAGCTTCATGATTATGGCTGTACTTTGAAAGCATATAAAAAGGAAATCATACAGGATGTATCTTTATATGGAGACCTTCACAGATTCATTCCTGCACTTGCAGCTTTCGAAGGAGCAAAAATAACTGAAATACCAGTCAATCACCATCCACGACAATTTGGCAAAAGCAAATATAATCTATCACGAACATGGCGCGTATTATTCGATCTCTTAACGGTCAGTTTTTTAAGACGATACAAAACACGTCCTCTTCATATCTTTGGAAGGGTTGGACTCATTTCCTTTTTATTAGGATTTCTCATTTCGGCTTATCTCACGCTTCAGAAATTTCTATATGGAATAGAATTGGCAAAAAGGCCTCTTCTTATCCTCGGTGTGCTATTGATTCTTGCAGGAATTCAGCTTCTAAGTTTAGGCATACTGGCTGAAATGCAGACTCGCACCTATTTTGAATCTCAAAAACAGCCAATATATAGAATTAAAAAAATCGTCAACAGCAATCTCAATGAAAGAGCGGACTGAAAAATCTTCCTCTCTGAGAAAATAAATTCCAATCTAAAAATCTTAATATGGCTAATTTTTAAAATTATGCTATTATTTTTGTATGACTTTCTTTGGTAGAATTTTTAAGATTCTCTTGGTTTTAGTAATCTGCCTTTTTATAGTATCCATTTCTGATTCTCAGGCAGAGCAGGTCGACATTATAACAATAGACGGAATCATTAATCCTGTTTCAGCCGATTTCATAGTTCAATCAATCAATAGGGCTGAAAAGGACGGTTCAGAGTGCCTCATTATGGAACTCGATACACCGGGTGGGCTCGTAGAATCTACGAGAATAATTGTAAAAAAAATGTTGGCGGCTGATGTTCCTGTAATCGTCTTTGTAACTCCTTCAGGGGCTCGCGCGGCATCTGCAGGTACTTTTATCACGATTGCAAGCCATATAGCGGCAATGGCACCGGGGACACATATTGGTGCGGCACATCCGGTAACTATTCAAGGAGAACAAGATGAAAAATCAACTATGTTTAAAAAAATAGAAAATGATATGGCTGCATACATAAAAGGGATTGCAAAAGAAAAAAACCGCAATGTCGAATGGGCTGAAAAAGCTGTAAGAGAAAGTGTTTCGATAACAGCCGATGAAGCACTCAAGAAAAATATCATTGATTTGATCTGCCGGGATTTAAATGACCTTTTAGAGAAAATTAATGGCAAAAAGGTAAAAGTCAAGGATAGAGAAGTCACATTAAAAACGGCAGGCGCAGAAATAAATCGCATCGAAATGAACTACAGGCAGAAATTCTTTGATGTCATATCTAATCCCAATATTGCATATCTTTTGATGACAATAGGTATGCTCGGATTATTCTTTGAGCTGAAAAGCCCGGGTCTCATATTCCCCGGAGTAGTAGGTGTAATAAGTCTAATTCTCGCTTTTTATGGCCTTCAGACGCTTCCCATCAACTATGCTGGACTTGCACTGATTGTCTTTGGGATTTTTCTATTCGTCCTTGAATTATATGTGGCAAGCTATGGGCTTTTAACAACCGGCGGAATTATATCATTTATATTAGGCTCTATGATGCTCATCGATACGCCTTATCCATTCCTTCAGGTTTCATTAAAAATCATCATACCTGTTGCTATGTCATTTGCTGCTGTTTTTGTATTTCTTCTTGGGGCTGTGATAAAAGCGCACAGAGCAAAAGTTAAAACAGGATTTGAAGGAATGATTGGAAATAATGCAGTGGCGGAAACAGACATCCTTAAAGAAGGAAAGATATATATACATGGTGAATTATGGAATGCAAAAAGCGATGAAAAAATTGCAAAAGGAGAAACCGTTAAAATAATAGGTAGAGAAGGAATGGTTTTTAAAGTAAGAAAAATCAATGAAGGGGAGGAATAAATTATGCCAAGTGCAGGAATCTTTATTTTCTTGATTGTTCTTTACATTCTTATGTCAATCAAAATCCTCAACGAATACGAAAGAGGAGTAATCTTTCGACTTGGGCGTCTGATTGGTGCAAAGGGACCGGGGATAATTCTTGTTTTTCCTATTATCGATTCAATGAGGAAAATCGACCTTCGTGTTGTAACAATGGATGTTCCACCACAGGATGTAATCACGAAGGATAATGTTTCGATTAAGGTTAATGCAGTTGTTTATTTCAGAGTTATGGACCCCAATCAAGCAGTAGTGGAAGTAGAAAACTATCTCTATGCTACATCTCAGCTTGCCCAAACGACATTAAGGAGCGTTTTAGGACAATCAGAGCTTGATGAACTTTTGTCACACAGAGATAAAATAAACCATGAGCTTCAAACAATCCTCGATAAGCAGACAGACAGCTGGGGAATAAAGGTATCTTCTGTAGAAGTAAAACATATCGACCTTCCACAAGAGATGCAGAGAGCAATGGCTAAACAGGCAGAGGCGGAAAGAGAAAGACGAGCAAAAGTCATCAATTCAGAAGGCGAATATCAAGCAGCAGAAAAATTGGTTAGCGCAGCCAAAATGATAGAAGAATCGCCTCTTGCCCTTCAACTCAGATATTTACAGACTCTTGTGGAGTTATCAGCTGCACACAATAATTCATCAACTATTATGCCAATACCAATCGATCTGCTCTCAGGTCTATTTGGAGGAAAGAAAGAAAAAGAATAGTTACATCAAGATGAAAATAGAAGAAGATTTCAATTCTTTTTTAACTTTTTAGCCAAATCTACTATTTCAGGAAGTATCTCTCCGGCTTTGCCAAGGAGAGATATATCTACAGAATTTGAAATAGGAGTGGGATCAAGATTGACTTCAACGACAAATGCTCCTCTCTGTTTTGCCATCAATGCAAATGAGGCTGCCGGCTGAACGACTGCCGATGTGCCGACAGAAAAAAAGAGATCGCACCTTTCAATAGCATAGACAGATTTGTCCATAATATCTTTTTCCAGCGATTCTCCAAACCAAACAACATGAGGCCGTAAAAGAGCGCCGCAATCACATCGGGGAGGGATATCCTTTAGCGGTGTATCCTTCAGTTCGAATACCCTTCCCTCCCTTGTACATCTAACTTTCCAAATATTCCCATGAAGTTCCAACATCTTTTTGCTTCCTGCCTGTTGATGAATACCGTCGATATTCTGTGTTATCAGCAAGAAATCTTCAAAGAGCCTCTCCAGTTGAGCTATGGCTAAATGCCCATCGTTTGGCTTCAAGGGTGCTATCAACTCCCGCCGCCAGTTATACCACTCCCATACAAGAGAAGGGTTTTTTTCAAAGGCATACGGAGTTGCAAGTTCCTCTGCCCTATAGTTTTTCCACAATCCATCTTCTCCGCGAAAAGTAGGAACACCGCTCTCAGCAGATATTCCTGCACCCGTAAGCACGACAATGGATTCTGCTTTTTTCAAAAACTCTTCAATCTTTGTCATATCTTCACTTTTCATTTACATTATCTCTCCTCAGGTACGAAAATGAACTTGCCCTTCTCAATCCTTATTCTTCCAAATTCATATACGGGATCATGTTCCAAAGCAATAATCCAATTTTCGTTTATTGCTCTTTTGAATATTTTTTTTCTCGTCTGTATCGAATCATATGGAAACAAATCATAAGCCATAATCCACGGAAGATGAACATGCATCGAGGTAGGCACCAGATCACCGGGGAAGAAAACTCTCTCCTCACCTGCACTCACAAGTACAGATTGATGATACTTTGTATGCCCCTCCGTAATAATCAGCTCAACTTCGTCACAAATTTTAAAATTCCCTTCAACTAAATCAACCATACCAAAGTTTTGCATCAATGGCTGATAATTTTCATCAAGATAACTGCCGGCTGACCGCTCATCAGGATTTAATGCCCAATCCCACTCCCCTTTCTGAATCACATACCTTGCATTCGGAAATGCAGGATCGATCTCTCCTGAATTATCAATCGTATTTCCTCCGCAATGGTCAAAGTGAAGATGTGTATTTACAACAATATCTATATCCTCAACTTTCATACCTAAATTTGAAAGAGATGATGACAATGAACTACTGTTGTCAATGGCATACATTTCTATAAATTTATCATCCCACTTTTCTCCCATTCCTGTATCTACTAAAATATTCTTCTTTTCTGTTTTAATCAAAAGTGATCTGCAGGCAACTCTGATTCTATTTTCTTCATCCGCCTCACAGACTTTTTGCCATACGGCTTTCGGAATAATCCCAAAACTTGCACCCCCATCGAGACTGAAATATCCAGCGCACAAAAGTTCAACTTCCAAATTTCCAATCTGCATATACATCTCCTGAAAAAAATTTTAGATATTCTTTTAAATCACTTTTTATTAAAAGTGCAAATATGAATTCCTGAATTGTCTATACTAACTCTAATTGCCCCGTCCAAATCTGTCCTAAAGAACTTCATCTTCAAAGAATCGAGAATTTCGATAATTTCCTGCGAAGGATGGTTGAAGTTGTTTTTATATCCTGCAGAAATTATGGCATACTTTGCGCCGCTTCTTGCATAAAACTTTTTAATTGCCGATGATTTTCCCCCATGATGCGGCACCTTGATTATGTCAGCAGAAATATCATCATTTCTTGAAAGTATTTTTTCTATGGCATCTCTCTCAATATCTCCTGTAAGAAGTATTTTTTTATCGAGATAATTTACAAACATTACCAATGAAAGATTATTGATATTTGAAACTTTTTCATCACAATCTCTTTTCTTAGGAAATATAACTTTAACCTTTACATTATCAAAATCTTTTTCAAATCCGCTCAATATCTCTGAAACTGGAATGCCAAGTTTTTTTGCTTCCCTCTTAATATCCCTAATAACTAAATACTCCTTCTCTGAAAAACATCCGCACATATAAATTTGGCTAATTCTCAATTTATTCATCAAAGAAATCAAGCCATTAATATGGTCAGGATGGGGATGTGTTATGAAAACAGCGTCAAGTCTGGAAATTCCGTTTTTCAATAATGCAGAGGCAACAACCTTCTCACCAATATCAAAACTATTGTCGAATGTTCCACCTGTATCAACAAGGAATGCTCTTCCATTTGGTGTTTCAAATACTGCGGCTTCACCTTCTCCGACATCTAAAAAAGTTGCAGTCAAGCGATTCGGTTTTATAAAACCGGCATTTGCATAAATAGTAGCTGAAACCAATAAAAAGATTGATAAAGGGACGAGAACAGATTTTATTTTTTTAAATCCCCGCAAGAAGAGAGATGAAAAAATAAGATAATATAGAAATATTGAAACAAAATTCGGGCTTTTGATGTTTATGTAAGAAAATTTAAATGATGAAAAATAATCTACGATTGTAAAAAGAAGATAGAGGAACAATTCCTGTAAGCCGAAGAAAATGCTTCCAATTTTCATCGACAAAAAAGCTGAAAAAAAGCATACCAGTCCCCAAATGAATGATGCAGACGCTATGGGGACAGAAATAATGTTTGAAATTACTCCAATAGGCGAAAGGTAATTAAAGAAATATGCCAAGACAGGAATTATCCCAATCTGTGCAGATATCGTGCCTGCTATCAATCCTCGAAAGTATTTGAAGGGAACAAAGGACAATTTTTCATAGAAAAAAGGCGCTGTGTTTATTATTGAAAATGCAGCAAGAAAAGTTAAAAGCAGGCCAGCATCAAAGAGTCCTGATGGATTAATCAAAAGGAGAATAAAAAGAGCAATGAACAAAGAATTGTTTAGGTCCCTTTCGCGCTCGATTATTATTGAAACAAAGAAACAGATTGCCATAATCATAGCCCTTAAAACGGAATTTCCCATACCTGCAACAAATGAATAAAGAATCACAAAAAGAATCGACAAAGCTGAGGACTTCTTTCTGTCAAATCGAAGTAGTCTAAAGAGATAAAAAATAAAAACGCTTACAATTCCAATATGAAATCCTGATATGGCAAAAAGATGATATGTCCCTGATTTGATAAAGCTATTTTTTATATTTTCCGGAATTAGATTTCTTGCTCCCAAAAGAATCCCTGCGCACAAATCCGAATAAGGAGACGAAAGATTGCTTCTTATTACTTTTATCCATTCTTCACGGATTGAAGAGACGATTGCTGAAAAGGAAAACTTTTTCTTAAATGTGCGTTTGACAAATAGACTGCTCTGTACATAAAGATTGAGTTCTATTCCCTTATCCTTCAAAAACTCTTCATAATCGAAGGTATTGAAATTTTTAAAACTCCTAACTGGTAAAACTTTGCCAGTTAGCTGAACTATCTCTCCATAATCGATATCATCGATAACATCTTTTACATAAACCTTTATTTTACCTGATCTTGTATAATATTTAGGCCCTAACCTTATTTTTTCCGGCATCAAGATAAATGATGTCTTCCCCTTTTTTATTTCAGGAATTGAGACGACTTCACCTGTCACTGCAATTATTGAATCTGGCGGAATAATATCTGTTGCACCAATTAAAGTTGTCCTTTTGTTATCAAGATAAAATGCAAAAATACCTGTGTAGAAAGAAAGAGCTATTGAAAGAAATTTTAAAAAAAGAATTCGATCAAAAAAAAAAGAGAAAATGAGAAAGACTAAAATCAGGAAAAGTGAAAGAATAAATATACTAATCTTAGACAAAGTGAATGCACAAAATATAATACCGCAAATGAAAGGAATCAAAATCAACAAAATTGGATATCTCATAAACATCTCATCTTTT
>RFHX01000239.1 GCA_003695725.1 Candidatus Schekmanbacteria bacterium | reverse complement strand
GTTTCTAATCGTATGACGAGAAAATCCCTTTTCCGTTTCAATATAAGAAATAAATATTTTTATTGCTTCACCTATTCTCATTGGGCAAAACCTTCATCAAATCTTAAGACAATCAATTAAAACTATTTTAAAAACAGATTACTTAATTATTAATATTAACATATTTTGAGACAATTTTTCATTTCAATCCAACAGTTTCATTTTTTCATCTATCTCTGCAAGTGATTTTTTTGCCACTTCATTTCTTCTTCTCCTTTTATGATATCTAATCTCAGGCATCTCGATAAGTCCGAAGTTAATATTCATTGGCTGAAAGGAATCAGAATTTTTTGGATTTGTAATATAATCAATTAGAGCCCCAATTGCAGTGGCAGTTGAAAATTCTACCATCTCTTTCCCCAACAACTGCCGATGACAATTCATTGCGGCATACAACCCGGTCGCCATTGCCTCAACATATCCCTCTGAACCAGTGATCTGACCTGCAAAAAAGATATTCGGATTCTTCTTCAACCTTAAATACTTGTCAAGAAGAGCAGGAGAATTGATATAGCAGTTCTTATGCATTGCGCCATATCTCAATATCTTTGCATTTTCCAATCCCGGTATGAGAGAAATAATTTTTTCCTGTGCCTTATGCTTCAACCTCGTCTGAAATCCTACAATGTTGAAACTTTCACATTTCATATTTTCGCGGCGCAACTGCACAACTGCATAATACTTTTCATCTGATGGGCTGAATATCCCCACAGGTCTCATTGGCCCAAACCTCAACGCATCTTTCCCTCTTCTGGCAATTTCTTCTATTGGGAGGCATCCTTCGAAAAAAGAGATCTTTTCGAACTCTCTTTCATTTACGGTATCTGCTCTCATCAGCTCATCATAAAAAATATCAAACTCCTCTCTATTCATCGGGCAGTTGAGATAATCACCTTCTCCCCTGCCATACCTATCAGCAAAAAATACTTTCTTCATATTTATCGTCTCTCCATCGACAATCGGCGCTATGGCATCAAAAAAGAATAGAAATTCCTCTCCTACCATTCTTTTTATTTCGTTCATCATTGCATCTGATGTGAGCGGACCTGTTGCAACGATTACAGGATTATTATCTTCAATGCAACGCACTTCTTCCTTCTTTACGGAAATATTGGGATTTTTCAGAACACTCTCAGTTGCAAATTTGCAAAAGGCATTTCTGTCCACTACAAGCGCCTTACCACCCGGCAGAGAACAATTTTTAGAAACTTTCAGCAGAAAAGAACCCAGTCTTCTCAATTCTTCTTTCAATAAGCCGGAAGCGTTTTCAAGGGAATTTGACTTCAATGAATTACTGCATACAAGCTCGGCAAAGTTTTCTGTTTTGTGTGCAGGAGTTTTTACGATAGGACGCATCTCATAAAGTTCGACCTTTATTCCTTTGTTGGCAAGAAATACTGCGGCTTCACAACCTGCGAGTCCTGCGCCGATAACTTTAACCTTCTTCAAAGCTGTCTGCTTCTTCATATCCGCATTCTTCATTAGGGCATACTATCACAGAAGGCTGATTTTTTCTTTTTTTCTTCTGAAGCAGGTAATGGCTGCCGCATTCAGGGCATTCTTTGTTTATTGGCTTATCCCATATTGCAAAGTCACAGTCAGGATACCTATCACACCCATAAAATATGCCTTTTCTACTTTTCTTCTGCACTATATTGCCGTCGCATCCTTCTTTAAGGCATTTGACACCTGTTTCCTGAGGTTTTATAAAACGGCATTTTGGATAACCTGAGCATGAAATGAATTCTCCATATCGTCCGCTTCTCTGGGCAAGCGGCTTCCCGCACTTTGGACACTTTTCATCGAGAAGTTTGGATTTAGATTTTTTTACGACCTCCCCATTCTCAACTGCAATCTTCTTTGTATTCTTGCATTCAGGATAGCCGGTGCAGGCAAGAAATCTCCCAAAACGTCCCTGCTTTACAACCATTTTTCTGCCGCATTTTTCACATATCTCGTCAGTTTCAATATCATCGATTATTTTTATATTTCCTTCTTCGTCTGTCGTAAAATCTTTGGTATTCTTGCATTCAGGATAGGCGGGGCATGCAAGGAAGGGACCATTTCTGCCCCATTTCTTTACCATCATATTTCCACATTTGTCGCATTTGATCTCAGTAATCTCCTCCTCAACTTCCATTTCTTTCTGAGCAGCGGCAAGGTCTTTTTCAAATTTCTCATAAAACTCATTGAGAACTATCAACCTATCAGACTTGCCTTCTTCTATTTCATCGAGGCGATTTTCCATTGAAGCGGTAAAGTCAGTATTAATAATATCAGGAAAGCTTTTCACTAAGAGTTTATTTATAAGAATTCCAAGGTCTGTAGGAACGAATTTCTTTTTTTCCTTGATTGTATAATTTCGGTTCTGGATAGTGTCCATAATCGTTGCATAGGTGCTTGGTCTTCCAATGCCCAATTTTTCAAGTTGTTTCACCAAAGTTGCTTCCGTATATCTTGGCGGCGGTTCGGTAAAATGCTGTTTTGGAATCAACTCAAGGAGTTTTACTTCTTCGCCTTCCCTCATTTCCGGCAAATATACATCTTTATCGTTCCCATTGCCATTCTCTGAAGATTCTTCATCCTTCTTTTCAGTATATACTTTTCTGAAACCATCAAATTTCAATACATTGCCATTTGCCCTAAAAAGGTAGTCTCCGGCTGAAATATCAACAGAAGTGGAATCAATTATCGATGGCGTCATTTGACTGCTTATAAACCTTTTCCAAATAAGTGAATAAATCTTCATCTGATCTTTTGAAAGATATTGAGCTATTGCTTCAGGTTCTCTTGCAGGCGAAGTAGGCCTAATGGCTTCATGTGCATCTTGCGCGCTTTTTCCCGAAGCATATTCAGGTGATTGTTTCGGGAAGTATTTGTCTCCATATTTTTCTTTGATGAATTCTCTTGCCGCTCTCTTTGCCTCATCTGCTACTCTTACCGAATCTGTCCTCATATAGGTAATCAAACCTGTCGTGCCTTCTTCGCCTATATCAAGCCCTTCATAAAGTTGTTGAGCAATTACCATAGTTTTTTTTGCTGAAAAACCATAATGCCGGTATGCTTCCTGTTGAAGAGTACTTGTTATAAACGGAGGCAAAGGATAGCGTTTTCTTTCCTTCTTTGTAATCTTTTTAACAGTAAACTTTTCTTTCCCAACTTCATCAACTATCCTGTCTGATTCTTCCTTATTGGCAATCTTTATTTTTTCATTCTTGAATTCTATGAGACGCGATTTGAAAGTTGGCGGTTGAGCCGCCTCATTTATGGCATCGATTGTCCAATACTCCTCTGAAACGAAATTTTTAATCTCTTCCTCACGCTCACATATAAGCCGCAAAGCTACCGACTGCACTCTGCCAGCACTCAAACCGTACATCACCTTTTTCCAGAGAAGTGGACTAATCTTATATCCTACGAGGCGGTCCAGCACTCGTCTTGCCTGTTGTGCTTCAACCTTATTCTCATCAATCTCTCCGGGTGATTCGATCGCTTTTTTGACTGCATCTCGTGTAATCTCATTGAAAAGGACACGGTAAATCTTTTTGCCGTTCTTCTTTTTATGGTCAATTACTGATGCCACATGCCAGGCAATCATCTCCCCTTCTCTGTCCGGGTCAGAGGCGATGTAAACCTCCTTGACCTTTTCAGCGGCTTCCTTCAATTCCTTGATGGTTTTACTTTTCCCCTTGATAGTCGTATAAGTCGGCTCAAATCCATTTTCTATGTTTATACCAAGTTTGCTCTTTGGTAAGTCTTTGATATGACCAATCGTTGCCTTGACTTTGAAATCTTTGCCCACAATTTTGTTTATAGTCTTGGCTTTTGCGGGTGATTCAACAATTATCAATTTCGATGCCATTTAATTATTCAAGCTCCCTGTTTATCCTACATTTAAGAGTCAATCGTTTTCAAAGTGTTAGAAGATATAGAAATAATGAATTTAAAGTCAAGATATTTTGGCTTTCAGATTCGGGGAAAATTGTTTTTACATTAGAACTTTAAAAAATCAAAGAGTTGATATCACATCGAGTGATTAACTTCGAACTATCTGAAAAAAAGCAAAAAAAACCAGCTGGAATATTATTCAAACCAGCTGGTTAAAAGATTTTTTCAACTTTTTCTAAAAAAACGAGAGATAGCGTGAATTTCTGTGATAACTCATAAGATTCTACCAGTTTTCACCCAAAACCTCGAAGTGTTCCTGTTTATGGTTGCATGCCGGGCAAACTGCCGGCGCTTCCGTGCCCTCATGAAGATAACCGCAATTC
>RFHX01000238.1 GCA_003695725.1 Candidatus Schekmanbacteria bacterium | reverse complement strand
CTTATAATCTTTGTTATCTATAACAATCCTTACATCTCTTGTTCTATTTTTATAATCTTTTTCACCTGCTGTATATGATGTATGTTCAAGTTCAACTTCATTAAGATTTTCAATAGTGAATTTTGAAAATTCTCTTTCTATTTCATCCTTTGCGAAGAAATGATAAATAGCGTTTTCAACTCCTTTTTCCTTGAGAATGAAACTGCCTTCTTCGACTTTTTCCCCATTTTTCATACCGAGATGATAAAGTGTATTATTGATTGATCTTATGCTTGCAAATAATCTGCCTCCGGGTTTTAGCACTCTATATATTTCAGATATAGTCTTTCTGCATTCGGAAATTGTGCCTATATGAATCACTCTCCAGGCAAGAATAAAATTGAAGGTATTATCTTTAAAAGGAAGATAGAGCATATTGCCTTTTGAGACAAGAACCATTGAATTTTTTATGTATTTTTTGGCATTCTCAATAGCTTTTTCAGAGATGTCCAAGGCGTATGTTTTTCGCCATTTTTGAGATAATATTGGAATATGGCGTCCCAATCCGCAGCCTATGTCAAGGGCATTTTCACCGCTTTGGAGTTTCTTTGTATATTCCATTACCAACTTATCAGGCGTATTTAGAGAATATGCTCCTGTAGAAAAGGTTTCATTCCAAATTTTGTTCTTGTCTTTTGGTGAATTCTTCATCATTCTTTGTAATTATAATTCTTTTCACTATAATCTCTTCACAATTTCCGGAAGTATTTCTCCTGCTTTGCCCATTATTGATATATCTGCAATGTAGTTTGTCAGAGGAGTGCTTTCCAAATTGATTTCTATGATCTTTGCTCCACTGTCTTTTGCTATAACAGGAATTTCCGCGGCGGGAGTTACGATTGCCGATGTTCCAATAACAAGCATAATATCGCAGGACCGTGCTTCGGCATAAGACTCTGTGATTGCCCTTTGTGGAATCGGTTCTCCAAAAAAAACTACATCAGGCCTCAATATGCCGCCGCATTGGCATTTAGGAGGTATTTCTTTGTAAAGTTCTTTTTCAGTTTTTACAACCTTACCACACTTCAAGCAAAGAAGCCGCATATTATTGCCGTGAAACTCTATTACTCTTTTGCTCCCGGCTGCCTGATGGAGGCCATCAACATTTTGAGTTATGATAGAACTCAATTTTCCCAATCTTTCCATTTCAGCAAGAGCTAAATGCCCTTTGTTGGGTTTTGCTTCAAAGATGACATCGATGAGCTCTTTTATCATTTGCCAAACTTTTGCAGGATCTTTTAAAAAAGAATCGATATAAGCGTATTCTTCCGGATCATACTTTTCCCAAATACCATTGTTTCCGCGAAAAGGCGCAATGCCGCTTTCTGCCGAGATTCCGGCGCCTGTTAGCGCTGAAACCTTTTTGGCATTTTTTATAAAATCTGCCGATTTTTGAATTTCTTTATCCATAGTTGTTGCTTGAAAGATTTTTTTGAGAACTTTTAGATGTAATGAAGGGGAATTTCAAGAGTTATTCTCGAGCTTCAATCTCTTCATCCTCTTTTTTCCCTTCCGTTGGAAGTTTGATTATGAATGTTGTTCCTTTGTCGATTTCCGAGTCTATTTCAATCAATCCACCATGTTTTTCTATGATTCCATGCACAATTGAAAGTCCAAGACCTGTTCCAACTCCTACTTCCTTAGTAGTGAAAAAAGGTTCAAAAATCTTCTCTTTTATCTCTGGCGGAATACCGCATCCTGTATCAGAGATTCTTATAGATATAAAGGTTTTGGATTCGTTTTTTGTCGTTATAGTAATCTTTCCGGGCTTTTTCTTTATTGCCTGAAAAGCATTTATGAGAAGATTGAGAATGACCTGACTTATTTCACCCATATTGCCATAAACTTTATAAATATCCTTTGAGAGGTTTTTTTCTATTGAAACATTTTTTACCTGAAACTGATTGCCTATGATTTCCAAGGTTTGTTCAATACAGTCATTTATATTGAAATGGTCATATTTTTCAGATCTCGATTGTCGTGAAAAAGCCAGAAGATTTTCTACGATATGTTTGCATCGCTTTCCTCCAAGGGCTGCAGTATTAATCCATCTGTCTTTCTTTTTCTCAATCTTTAAAAGTTTGTTGAAAAAGGATTTGATTTCTTCAAGAGCATCTGCATTCTTTATTTCTCTTTCACATAGCTGAATCAAGGCATTACATTTTTCTTCATCAATCTTTTCAAGGTCGTTTATGAGCTGAAGATTTGTTACAACACCTGTAAGAGGATTATTGATTTCATGGGCAACACCTCCTGCCAACTGTCCGAGGGCAGCCATCTTTTCTGACTGAAAGAGCTGTGCCTGTGTTTGTTCAAGCTTAAATGAAGTGTCTTCAAGTTTAAGTTTTCTTTCTTCCGTAAGGATAGCATTTTCTGTGGCAATTCCGATCTGAGCCGCAATAATCGACAACAATTCAGCATCAGTTTCTTCAAAATTTTTTCCATCAACTTTATTCATACTTATTATTACCCCTAAGGGTTCAGCTTTTGAGATAACAGGTGTCAAGAGAATATTTATAGTTTCAGGCAATGCATCCAATACTTTTTCCCTCATCTTCATATCTTTTGGAAGGACTTCATCTGATTTCATTTCGTTTCTTATGATGCTCTTCTTTTGCCTTAATACAAAATTAGCAAGTTCTAATTCATCAGGAGATTGATATTTTAGAAGGTCGTTAATTCCACCTCCTGTTCCGTAATTATGGCTTAGTTTTCCGGTTTTTTTATCAACAATTAGCAATGTGTGGGCTTCGCAGGGTATCATCTCGTTTATACCTTCAATTGAAACCTTTAACAGTTCATTAAAATCAAGAGTTGAACAAATGAGATTTCCAAGCTCACTTGTTTTCTTTAGTTCCTGAAGAAGCTCTTTGTTAAAATCTGAAACATTCATATATCGTGTTGCATTCCAAAGGGCTATGGATAAAAGTTCGGTTATTCTTTTTATAATATTGAAAAGACGGGGTGTTATGCGCTTCCCCTCTGCATTTTCTGTTGTAGATATGAAAAGAAATCCTGCAACTCTTTCCTTGAATAAGACAGGAAATATTGCGACAGAGCTTATATTGGCAATGTGCATCGCTTTTTTTATGTTCCCTTCAGGCAGTTGTGTAGTATCTTCGATATACAATTCTTTTTTTGATTCAAGTAGATATCTGGATAATTCAAAGTCATAGGCATTACCCGATGGGAATTTGCTTATTACATCGTTATCAATTCCACGGCTTTCAATATGTCTGATATAGTTTTTTTCATCTATTTCAAAATAGGAACATTTATCGATGGGGAGCTTATTCTTGATTTCATCCAAGACAATCTTTATTATCTTTGAGAAGTTAAGAGATGAAACTATGTCTTTTGTTATGACAGAGATAATTTCAAGGTCTATTTCCTTTTCCGTTAACCTTTCAATTGTGAATTGTTCACGTTTGACGAGATTAAATTTTGTAGTAAGTTTTTTTACCATCATGCTGAAATTTTCCATTCTAATAGGCCGAATCATACATGCGGCAAAGCTGTCTATTTTGAAAAATGACCTTGCTTCATCAGCATGAAGGATATCTGTCACTATGACTATATAGGTTTCAGCATATTTTTCTCGGACCTTTCTGTAGAAATTTTTGCACGAATCATCGGCTGATGAGTAAGGGATTACATTGACAGCAAACTCACCGTATTTTTCGATAAGTCTTTCGCCTTCATCTGCATCCTTTGCAAAGAAGAGGTCGAGGCAGTATTCATTACAGATGTTTATAAAGCTGTCGCCCCAATCTTTTGTAATGTCTCCGATAATGAGAATCTTGTTGTTTTCAGAGAATGCGCCTTCATAGGATGATATCTGCATCATATTTTCAATGTATTCCATAATCCATTGCCTTGAAAGTATGATAATCTTATTTGAAGTTTTTATAGTGCAGGAATGGGATTTTGTCAAAATTATTAAGATGTTGAAAGTGAGATTTTCTCCTTTTGCTT
>RFHX01000237.1 GCA_003695725.1 Candidatus Schekmanbacteria bacterium | reverse complement strand
GTATTTGTCAATGTTTCATTTATCAGCATACTGATTCTTTCAATATCATATTGTCCCATTCTTCTGTTTTCTGAAGTTTCATGTTTTATAAAATCTATTGTTTGAATGAGATGCTCATATGCATTTCTAAGTGAATCTATTGCGAAAGAAACTTTTGACCGTTGTGCGATATCGAACTGTTTCAGCACAGTCATTTTATTATTTTTGAAGATTCTCATAGAGAGGAAAAAAGCTGAGAATACGAATAATATGGCAATAATCAGCGCAGTTATATTTGGTTTGTCTTTTAATATCTTCATAGCGCTATATGGTTAATGCAAAAAATGTGCCAATTTTTTATTCATTAAATATCGTCAATTATTTCAACAAATAAGTGGTTTTATATTTCATTATTTCGTCAATAAACTAACGGTAGGAAGCAATTCTTCTTAAAAATGACAAAATTATGCTTGATGGGATTATCTTATTGAGCTTGAAAAAAGGGCATAATTATTTAAATTCATTTATAGGAATAAAAAATGAAGTAAGACTATGAGGAGAAGAAAATGGAAAATCTATTCAAGAGAATATTGGTGCCTGTTGATTTTTCTGATGGCTCTATGAATTCCTTTAATCTCGCCGAATTTTTTTCAAAAGATAGAGGTTCAAAAATTATTCTTGTACATATAATTTCTGAGCCCTTGATAACCGATCCCATTCATTCCTCAGAATACTTTACCCCTAAGATTATTGCTGATTTGAAGGAAGAACTTGAAGAAAAGATACAGGAAGAATATGTTGAAAAATCAAATCTAAAAAATGACATCGAGACCGTTGTTCTGCGCGGCTATCCTCCCACGGAGATTATTTCATTGATAGAAAAGACTAACGCTGATTTGGTCGTAATGGGGACCCATGGCAGAAAGGGACTTGCTCATCTTCTTCTTGGAAGCGTTACGGAAAAAGTAATTAGAGCGTCAAAAGTACCTGTCATAACAATGAGAGTTGATACTGTAATAGCTCCTGAATCATATAATATTAAGAAAATTCTCGTACCTTATGATTTTTCACAGCTTTCAGAAAAGTCGCTTCATTTAGCAGAAAGGATTGCCAATTTTTATCATTCAGAGATTGATCTTGTATTTGTGAATCAGCCTATAACATATTATCCATATTATCTAAGCGACTATATTTCTGAGGAAGATGTGCTTGAAAAAATCGATGAAGAGATAAAAGAGAAATTGGAAGCCTTGGCGAATAGAGAAGAAAGTAAGAATATCAAGGTGGATACATTCGTTAAGAGAGGAGAACCATACGAGAAAATTATAGAACTTTCAGAAGAACTTGCGTCAAATTTAATCGTGATGGGGACACATGGACGAAGCGGAATTGCTCATGTAGTAATTGGTTCGGTGGCAGAAAGGGTAATAAGGTCGTCACATATACCTGTTATGACGGTCAGGTTTTGATTTTTTGTAAAGATATTAGATACATTTCATTTGTGTATTTGGATTGCCGCTGATTAATTCAGTCCTCATATATCTAATCTTTCATAAACATTTTCAACTTCCTTTTCAAAATTGAATGGTTTATTGCTCGATAGAGTATCCTTTATGACATTATTTTTTGCGAAGCAAATCTGACGGCGGCAGAAATTAGGAGAAGTAATCCACAAGAAGACAGCATAAAAAAAGGATTGTGAATACGGATTTTCGAATTTACAAAGTATATAGAAAGATTGTTTATGTATGAAACTATATTTAAGAGCATTGTCGCACATTTGAAGAAAAAAACTTTGGAAAAAAGCCAAATCTGTTATATGATTCAATAAACTTCCAATAGAAATAGAAAAAAGGATTCTATGCTTTCACTTGCAGGTATTGAATCGGCAAGAAATCGTTTAGACGGAATAATTGAAAAAAGGAATTTTATCCGTTCAAATGCCCTCTCAGATGCCCTTGGTTTGAAAATATTTTTGAAGCTTGAAAATGTTCAGAAGACAGGTTCATTCAAAATAAGGGGAGCATATAATTTTGTGTCAAAGAATGAAAGTGAACTGATGGGCAAGGGAATCGTAACTGCTTCGGCTGGAAATCATGCGCAGGCAGTTGCTTTTGCCGCAAGCGAATATGGAATTGATTGCGACCTGTATATGCCTCGGAATACACCTCTTGTCAAGGTTGAGTCATGCAAAAACCTTGGTGGAAATGTGCATCTTGAAGGCAGAAGCTATGATGAAGCATACGAATTGGCAAAAAAATATTCTGAAGAAACAGGGAAAAAGTTCATAAATGCATTCAATGATTATGATGTAATCGAGGGGCAAGGCACCATAGGGCTTGAAATCATAGATGAACTCGAAAAGATAGATTATATAGTGGTCCCTGTAGGTGGAGGAGGATTGATTTCCGGTATCTCATATGCAGTGAAGCAGAAAAATCCATCGATAAAAATAATAGGAGTGCAGGCAAGAGAAGCGGCCTCTGCATATCACTCCTTGAAAGAGGGTGCAATTGCCGAAGTGCCCTCTCCAAAAACTATTGCTGATGGCATAGCAGTAAAAAAGGTAGGAGATAAAACCCTTCCTATTATTCAAAAGTATGTAGATGATCTGATTACAGTCGAGGAGGAAGATATTGCGGCGGCTGTTCTGATGTTTATGGAGAAAGCAAAACTTGTGGCAGAAGGCGCAGGTGCTGTGCCTCTGGCGGCGGTCATTTCAGAAAAGATAGACAATATAAGAGGGAATGTTGTCCTTGTTGTCAGCGGTGGAAATATAGATGTCAATCTCATAGAGAGAATCATCCATATGGGGCTATTGAGGACAGGCCGCCTTTTGCGTTTTTATGTCGATGTAGATGATGTTCCCGGTATGCTTTCAGGAATAGCCGGCAGTATCGGTGATTGTGAAGGAAATATTCTTCAGATTTCCCACGAGAGGACAGAGTGGGGACTTCCTGTGAGCAAAACGAGAATCGAAATTACAGTTGAAACAAAAGGTTATGACCACATTGATCAGATTATTGACTGCCTTAAACGAAATGGTTTCAAGCCTTTTTTGAGAAGTTGACTTACATTACTGCGCTTTCCAGCACCTTACAAGATGACCTCTTTCTTTTTCAATCAATTCCGGTTCCTTTTGTCTGCAGTAGCCGTCTGCAATTGGGCATCTCGGATTAAAACGGCACCCCTCGGGTAAAAAAGCAGGATTTGGCACATTTCCCGGTATCGTTTCAAGCCGTTTCTTTCTGCCTGTTTCATTTCCTGAGCGTACCGCTTTAAGAAGTCCTGATGTATAAGGATGAAGAGGATTGTCAAATATGGATAACACATCTGCAGATTCTACTATTTTTCCACCATACATTACGGATACTCTTTGGCAGGTTTCAGCTACCACCCCAAAATCATGTGTAATGAGCATTACGGACATATTGTTTTCTTTTTGCAGTTTGATTATGAGGTCTAAGATTTGTGCTTGAATCGTAACATCGAGTGCAGTTGTTGGTTCGTCTGCAATTAGAAGCGATGGTCCGCAGATAAGCGCCATTGCTATTAAGACACGCTGTCTCATTCCGCCGCTCAACTGATGCGGATATTCTTTTATTCGTAATTCAGGTGCAGGCATACCGACTCTTGAAAGCATATCTATTGCGGCTTCCATTGCTTCCTTCTTCTTTACATTCTTATGCACAACGAGAGCTTCCGCAATTTGGTTGCCAATGGTAAATACGGGATTTAGATATGTCATTGGCTCTTGAAAAATAATAGATATGCGGTTGCCTCTGATTTTTCTGATTTCCTTTTCAGGCAGTGAAAGAATTTCCTTCCCCTCAAATATGATTTTACCGCTTACGATTTTCCCCGGGGGCGATGGGATAAGTTTTAAAATAGAAAATGCAGTTACACTTTTTCCGCATCCTGATTCACCTACTATGCCGTGGATTTCACCTTCATTGATTTTGAATGAAAGTCCGTCAACAGCTTTGATAACCTTGTCATTCTTATAGAAATATGTTTTCAAATCTTCTACATTTAGAAGCGTTTTTTCCACCTCTCTGTTTTCCCTTTCAATTTAATAATGCATAAAACAAAGTTATTGTTTAAGCCCTTTCAGTTATTATAATATAGATTTATATTGTTTATCATTAAATCTGTTATCTTTTCAAGAAACTTAGCAAATTGAAGATATGGGAGATAAGTAAATTTTGGAATATGCGGTAGAAACATACGATATTGTTAAAAATTACCGGGAGCTTAAAAAGTATAGGGATTATTTGACAGCCCCTTTTAGAAAGAAAATCATAACGGCATTGAAGGGGATATCCGTAAAAGTTCGAAAAGGTGAATTATTTGGACTGCTTGGTCCAAACGGGGCCGGAAAAACAACCTTTCTCAAAATTCTTTCCACAGTAGTCCTTCCTACTTCCGGAAAAGCGCTTGTGGCAGGATTCGATGTAGAAAAGGAAGGAATGAAGGTGAGGCGCTCGATCGGTTATGCTATGGGAGATGAAAGGAGCAGTTATTGGCGTCTTACAGGCAGGCAAAACTTAGAGTTTTTTGCTGTGTTGAACAACTTGGAAAAGAGAGAGGCGAAAAAGAAGATTGAGGAAGTTCTTGAATTAACAGGATTATCAAAAGATGCAGACAGGCATTTCAAGGATTATTCAACAGGAATGAAGCAAAAACTTGCCATAGCGCGCGGACTGTTGACAGACCCTGCTGTGCTTTTTTTAGATGAGCCCACAAGAAGTCTTGACCCGACAGCTGCAAAACAGCTTCGTGAATTTATCAAAGAAGAAATCGTCAGAAAAAGGGGTACGACTGTCATTCTTGCTACACACAATTTATCTGAAGCGGAAACCTTGTGTGACAGAATCGCAATCATTGATAAAGGAAAGCTCAAAGCGTGCGGCACTATTGATGAAATAAGAAGGATAATAACAAAGGGGAATAGATACAGAGTAGAGCTTTTCGGCGATGAGGAAGATTTAGTTTCAAGATTAAAGAGTATAAAAGGAATAGATAACCCATCCTTGAAAAATGGCAGTGAAAACAAGGTGTTCTTTTGTGATTTTTATTTGAGTGATGATAAACTTCAGATAAAGGAGATAGTTAAGGAGATGTTGGATAGAGATTTAAATGTGATATCCTTTCATCCTGTTAGCCAAAGCTTGGAAGAGATTTTTTCATCGATAACCGAAGAGGACAAAAATGAATGATTCTCTCTAAACCATTAGCTTTCTTGAAGAAAGATTTTTTGGAGCAGTCAAGTTATAAATTCAATTTTATAACGCAGTTTATAGGAATATTTCTTTCTACGATACTTTTTTATTTTGTTTCGAAACTTGTTGGCACTGCCGCATCACCCTATTTGAAACCCTATGGAGGAGACTACTTTGCCTTTGTCCTCATAGGCATAGCTTTTTCGAGTTATCTTTCAGTTGCCCTTTCAAGTTTTTCAACGGCAATTCAGGGTGCGCAGGTGTCCGGCACCCTCGAAGCATTATTGGTGACTCAAACTTCAATTCCCACAATTATTATATCTTCATCATTATATAGTTTTCTTCTGACTTCTCTCCGTGTTGTCCTATATCTTTTGTTGGGCGCTTTTGTATTTGGCGTGAATATGGATGCAAAGGGAATTCCCATTGCCATTTTAATATTAATGCTTACAACAATTGCTTTTTCAAGTCTTGGAATAATTTCTGCAAGTTTCATTATGGTGTTGAAAAGGGGCGACCCCTTTATGTGGATATTCACAAATGCATCTTGGTTTCTTGGAGGTGTCTATTATCCGGTAGATGTCTTGCCATCATGGCTTCAGAAGTTGTCATATTTCCTGCCAATAACATATGCATTGGAAGGAATGAGACTGGCGCTATTGAAGGGGTATTCAATTTTCCAATTGAAATTTCATATTTTAGCTCTTCTGCTTTTCTGTATTATAATGCTTCCCCTGAGTGTCACTATTTTTATCTTTGCAGTGCAGAAAACTAAAAGAGACGGCAGTCTTACCCATTATTGACCGCCATTTTTCATATTTTTTACTCTTTATTTAACTTAATTTACAAAAAATCCATCAGGTGAAAACATATTTTTTCTAAATATTTCATTGATTTCGTCAACCTATAGAAGGTCAGGATGAAATGAGAAAAAAAATTTGACACTGCGAAAATATGTTACTATATTTGAACAGATATTCATATGAGAATGATTCTCAATATGGTAAAACTTTTAAGGAAAATTTAATGGGGAGAAGAAGGAATGGAAAAAAAATATAATATTTTTTCATTCGGAAAAGCATCTAAAGGATGGACTGCTGTTGCGGTAATAGCGAATCTCATTTTGATTGCAACAACAGTGGTCCTCTTTGACCGAATTGGTTTTATTGTAGACAAAGTTTACAACGGCGAGATTACATCTCTTGGCGATAAACTGTTTCTTTCTGCTGTTTTAGCTATGGTGGCGGCGCTTGTAGTGAAATTTTTCTTTTCATGGGTGGCGAACAAAGCAGTTTACACAATCTCATCAAAGGTAAAAGTTGGCGCCCGTGAGCTGATGTATTCAAAGATAATCGAACTTGAGTTGAGCTACAGAGATGTAAAGAAGACGGGCAGTCTAACTTCCACTGCTGTAGAGGGAGTTGAACAGCTCGAAAATATTTTTGGACTTTGCATACCTCAGGCATTTTTAAGCGTCATAGCTCCAGTTGGATTATATTTCTATGTAAAAAAGATAAATCCATCGATAGCTCTGACACTTCTTCTTCTCGTTGTATTCATTCCGATTAGTTTAATTTTTGTCAGAGCATGGATAAACAGGGTTTCAAAGAAACACTGGTTCTCGTATGAAAATCTGCATGCTTACTACCTCGATTCGCTTCAGGGGATTACGACCTTAAAAACATTTGGCCTTGTTGGAAAAAGAAAGGAAGAAATAGGGACAAAAAGTGAAAATTTCCGCATCAGAACAATGAAGCTTCTCTATTCGAATATAACTTCCACTCTTTCGATGGACATTATTTCAATGTGCGGCACTGCAGTCGGCATTACACTTGCCATAAAATATATGCAGTCCGGGCTTTTAAGCATAGGCAGCGCCGCAGTCATAGTTTTGATTGCCTATGAGTTCTTCCGTCCACTCCGAATTCTTGGCGCTTATACGCATGTTGCTATGCAAGGAATATCTTCATCCAAATCTATTCTCGAGCTTCTCAATAAGGAGCCTGACAGACATGTATTGGCAAGAAGAAAGGGAAAGAAGAAAATCAAAGGTGATAATCTGGATATAAGATTTGAAGATGTTACTTTTTCATATGCAGAAGACAGAAATCCTGTCCTTAAAAATGCAACCTTTGAAATAGAAACAGGAAAAATAACAGCACTCGTAGGTGAGAGTGGTAGCGGAAAATCAACGGTGGCAAACCTAATAGTCAGGTTTTATGAACCCAATTCCGGAAGAATCACTGTTGGAGGAGTACCGCTGAGTGAAATCGATCCTGTTGACATTAGAAATAAAATAGCAATGGTTTCACAGCGCACATATCTTTTCCATGGCTCAATCAGAGAAAATCTCTTGATTGCAAAGCCCGATGCAACAGATGAAGAGCTTCTTGAAGCCTGCAAAGGCGCTGGAATATATGATTTTGTTGTTTCTCTTCCTGAGAAACTCGATGCGTCTTTGGTCGAGCAAGCAAAGAATCTTTCAAGCGGACAGATACAGAGAATTTCAATAGCCCGTGCTC
Organism: Candidatus Schekmanbacteria bacterium; assembly: GCA_003695725.1. Taxonomy (NCBI): domain Bacteria; phylum Candidatus Schekmaniibacteriota; species Candidatus Schekmanbacteria bacterium. The sequence goes on along the minus strand of RFHX01000237.1, from coordinate 17,906 downwards.
TTCTCAAGAATGCTCCTATTCTCATTCTCGATGAACCTACATCAAATGTTGATTCTGAAAATGAAGAAAAGATACAGGCAACATTGCAGGAGATAGCAAAAACAAAGACGACTCTTGTAATTGCACATCGCTTGAGGACAGTTAGAGATGCCCATAAGATTATGACTCTAAAAGATGGAAAGATAGTTGAAACAGGAACTCACAAGGAGCTCATTGAAAAGAATGGCGTATATGCAAATCTTGTTAGAACTCAGAATAAATATGAACAGCCTGCTATTACAAGCTGAATATTTGCACAATATGAGATGTCAATTTTAAAAAGGAAGGATGATTATGGAAGATAAGAATAAAGAGATGTCAAGAATCAGTATCATTTGGCGGCTTTTTAAAATGATTAAGCCCGTTACAGGCAAGATGCTTTATGCAATTTTCTTTGGCATTTTAAACCATCTGTCAAATATCGCTATCATAACATGGGGCGCTTACCTTATTTCATTGTTCATAATTCCAGACGCAGAGAAGCCGGGAACATTTTCAATTGCTCTCCTTTTTGTCTTTGGGCTGTCAAAGGCTGTCTGTTCTTATCTTGAACAGCTCGGCAACCACGATGTTGCATTCAGGCTGCTTGCCCATCTGAGGACAGAATTTTACAAACAAATTGAGCCACTTGTACCTGCTAAGCTTCTTGACAAAAGAAGCGGTGATGTCATTTCAAGGATTGGCGGAGATTTAGAAATAATCGAGGTATTTTTTGCTCATACGATTTCACCATTCGCTATTGCTTTTGCCGTGTCTTTGGCGGTGCTGATTTTTATGGGTATGTGGTGGTGGGTCTTGCCATTTGTCATTCTTCCTTTTCAGTTCATTCTAGCGGTAGTGATTCCTATTGCATGGGAGAGATATGTCAGGAAAACAGGACAGCAGATTCGTTCCACTTTGGGTGAAACAAACGCTTATCTTACAGATTCGCTTCAGGGATTGGAAACAATACTTCTTTATAATCAGGGAGAAAACCGAAAGAAAGAGATTGTAAAAAGAGGCCATTATCTCAACCAATTGAAGGGAGGTCATTCTTCGAGACAGGGTTGGTTGTTTGGTGTAGTCAACTGTTTGATAATGTTAGCCAATATACTTACTCTGATAGTTTCATTAAAAGGTTATTTTTCCGGCAATTTGAGTCTTCAAGGGGTTATCGTAACAACTACTGCTTCAGTGAGCGCCTTTGTGCCTCTCTTTTCAGTCAGTGTTTTGTCGCATTACTTGACAGAATCCTTCGCTTCAGCAGAGCGGCTTTTCAAGATTATTGATGAAGAGCCGGCAGTTGTTGAGCATCCTGACAGCACGGACGAATTGCCTACGAGATACGATATAGAATTCAAGGATGTCGATTTCAGATATAAGAAGGATGCTCCTCTTGTCTTGAATAAATTCAATTTAACTATACCTCAGGGGCAGTGTATAGCAATTGTTGGTGAAAGCGGTTGTGGGAAGAGCACAATTCTAAAACTTTTGATGCGGTTTTGGGAATATGAATCCGGAGAGATAAAGATTGGCGGCAAGGATATAAGAAAAATTTCTATGCGCTCAATATTTGATTTGATGTCTGTAGTGGCGCCTGATTCACATCTTTTCGATATGTCTATCAAGGAAAATATCGCTCTTGGAAAACCGGATGCCACAGATGAGGAAATTATGGAGGCGGCGAAACAGGCAAGCATACATGATTTTATAATGACGCTTCCCAAAGGCTATAATACCCGCATTGGAGAATTGGGAGATAAATTGTCAGGAGGGGAAAGGCAGAGAATTGTTATAAGCCGAGTGCTTCTTAAAAATCCTCCTATTTTACTATTTGATGAGCCGACATCAAATCTCGATTCATACAACGAAAACGCAATACAGGAAACATTGAATGAAATCACGAAAGATAAAACTGTGATTATTGTTACCCATAGACTTTCACTCCTTGCCAATGTCGATAAGGCATATAGAATGGAAAACGGCAAGCTGACCGAATTCAATATAGAAAATTTCGTAAAAACCCCTTCTTCTTTGCCTGTTTGATCTCTGTAGAGAATTCTTACGGCTAAGGAAGGTTGGGCAGAGAAGATGAATTTTTCTTCTATTGATTGTTTTTTATCAACTGATTCGCTGCTTTCAACCCTTTGATGAGGACATTTTTGAACCTTATGAGATAATATAATGGAAGAAGGGCTTTGTTTTCAATACGGTAATAAGAAACCATATATCTGCTGTCAGGAAAGATATCACCGATTAGAATGCGAATTTTTTTGGTAATTCCTTTGATGTTTTTGATTTCAGCAAGATAGTCTCTCTCTACGAAAACTCTTTGATATTTTATCTGGTCTGTTGGCTCGGGGATAAGTTTATTGAGTTCAAAAGTTTCTATATCATCTCCAATGGCATCATCTATTTCTTTAGGAAGCTCTATCCCAAATAGGGTTTTAACAGTTTTGATTATTGAAAAAACAGATTTTTCAGCGCCGTATTCAGATACAGTGTTGAGAAAATAAGCACAGTCCAAAGTATTCAGGGATTGCTTTAGGAGCATATAGACATCATACCACCAAATCAAGCGTGAGCGCGCCTTTTCAAAGTGTCTCTCACGAAGGTGGAGGCATAGGTAGATGAGATTGTCTTCATCAGACATTGTATATGCATATGCCTCGCCTGTGCTTATCTCTTTTATTCTCTGCCATATTTTATCCATATTCAGCTGAATAGCTTCTGCAATTCCTGATTCACAGACAATCAGCAGATTCCAATGAATGTCGAAGAAGAAGCGGTTTTTCTTGTCGAAGAAATGAAGTTCGCTTTCGTATTTTTCGAATGGCTTATGCCTTTCCATTTCGATTTCCTTATGAATGCGGGATGGGAAAATCTTTTCATGGACATCATAACCCCATCTCTTGAATGCAGCTTTTGCCGCAGGAAAATCAAACCTTTTTACAAGAAGGTCGATATCCTCAATGGGCCTTAATGCAATGTTATTATAAACCGTTTCTCCCAATGCCGCACCTTTGAGAAGAATAGTATCTACACCAGAATCGTTTAAGGTCAAAAGAATCTTGTCCATCTCAGCAAAATAGTTTGTATTTTTTCCTGCTATTCCGTAGTAGTAAGATTCTATTTCTGATAGGAAAGAGTTGTCAACAAACCGTGGTTTTATATCTTTTATATTTTTGTAGATAATTGAAGCGACGCCGTGATATGCGGCTAAATCGACAAGCGCCTCCCAATCGATAGGCATACCTTCTCTTTCAGCTGATTTTACGATGCTTTCAGCTTCATCGATTCTTCCAAGAGTCAGATTAAATATAAGACTGTTGATTTTTTTGTATTTCATTTTTTGAGCAGTGTCATACCTATTTTTTTTGCTTTCTGCCCCACTGGATAAAGGATAAACGAAAAGGGTGAAATTTTAGAAATTATGAAATTTTTAAACTGCGCCAACAAGTTTTCTTCAGACATTTCTTTCCCATTTCGTTCAATAGAGATAATTTTTCCAAGCACCTTTGATTCTGGTACTTCCATATCGTAGTTTGTGCAAGCATCTCCTTTTGTCAAAAAAGTCAGTGGCTTGTTTTCAGAACCTTTGATTTTGATTATTCTGTGGGCAATCATCTTATTATCGTTTGAAGAAAAAAAGATGATGTCTCCTTTTTTCAACTTTTTTGGGTCTATCTTTTTTATCTTAATTATGTCTCTGTCCTTGATGAAGGGGTGCATACTTCCTCCTCTTGCCTCAAATCTTAGAATATGGTTCCTCTTCAAAATTTCCTCTGAAAGTTCCTTGAAGAGTTTGCTTTCAGAATTACCCGTCTCATTGTTTTTTGATTGAGCGGACATAATCTACAACTCCATCATCAGGTGTAAAATACAGTTCAAAACAGGAGACATTTTCGACTACTGCAGAAGCAAAATTGAGAGAAAACTCCATCCCTTCTTTATCCCAATAAGTCGGGAAAGCTCTTGCTATGAATCTTGATACAGCATCGATCTTATTGAGTGGTTTGGCATTATTTTCTTTACCGTGCTTTATGAAAAAAATTCCATCTAAATTAGTTTTTTCAGGGGAATGGATTTTTGCAGTACCGTGCCATGGTGTGCCATAGGCGACATATCTGCTGTTTTCCTTCTTGATGATGACCCTTTCATCGGTAAGCACTGTTACACCATCCTTATTTTTCCAAATAGCAGATATCGTGCTTTTACCAGCTCCGGAAGTTCCTGTAAAAAGCATTCCTCTTCCATTATCTGAGACGCAGGCGGAATGAAGAATGATCCCGTAACCTTTCGAAAGGATAGACAGCATTATTAGTTCATCAAGTGGGTAATTGAGCGGGTTCGGTGATGGACTTTCTTCCGGTAGTGCTGAATTGGAAAGATAGATTTCTCCTTTCCTAAAGCTTTTATCGATTACGGCTATCGAATAGGGAGTTTCAGCGTTTGGCGGAGAATGAAGCGTAAACACAACTTTGTCGTCATCGATCGACGAATATAATTTCCAAACGCTTTCTGAGTCGAAAATGAGTTTCCCAAGTTTTATGTTCGGAAGTTTTCCATAATGAGCAAATAATTTAATATGAGGGGTGCCATCTTCAACTATGAATTTTTTATGGGCTTGGTCGTCAGTGAAAGTGAGATTGGCTGTTTCTGTTTCAACTTCAATTATTATATCTGCTATATTTAATTTTACAGAATCCATTTCAGATAATTTTTTTCACAGATTATTTGTTCTTTTCCCATTCTTGAAAGAATTTTTCAGCTCTAAGGTGAGCAATTTTACAGAGATACTCTACAGGTTTTTCCATATCTCCGCATTCAAGCTCTGCCCATCCGGGACATTGTCCGCACATTGCGACTAAATTACAGGAGATACATTTCGATTTTTTCGTTCTTTTCTTGGATAATACTTTGGGCATCCAGTTATAATAACCGTCCTTGAAATTTCCACTGCGAAGGGAATAGCTTTCAGAGCGTACAAGTATGCAGGGAGTCAAATTGCCGTAAGAATCTATATGAAAAGAATTGATTCCAGCGCCGCATAGAAATAGGGAATCATTGTTTGGAGTACCAAGAAATTTATCGCAAAACTTCTTCCATTCTGCCATTCTTTCCTTGTCGTTGACATCCAATTTGACGACATCTTCTGCTGATATCCTTACTTTTTTGGGCCGCACATTTCCATTTAAAGTCATATTGATGAGAGGGTCGAAACGAAAGGGGAGGTTCAGTTCTTCCGTAGCCCATCTCTTTATTTCATCGAGCTCTGAGATATTGACTGATGTTACGACGGCTTTCAATTTTAAAGAAATATTTCTTTTATGAATTCGTTCCAACCCATTGAGAAATTTTTCATATGACCCCTTTACGGCAGTCATCTTTTCGTAGGTTTCTTTTGTTCGTCCGTAAACAGATATTTCAACGGCAAAAGGGCGCCAATCTGCAAGATAATCTGCTGTTTTTTCGTCAATCAAAGTTCCATTGGTAAAAAGAGTAATTAAGAATCCTTTCTTTTTTGCATAATTGTATATTTCAAAAAAATCCTTTCTTAATAATGGTTCACCTCCTGTCAGCAGAAGCCATAGACATCCCTCTTCTGCAATGGAGTCGAGAATTTTGAAGATTTCCTCTGTAGTCAATTCTCCTCTTTCTTCTTTTTTGGCATTGTCTATCGGAGAGTTGATATAGCAGTGGAGACAGTTGAGATTGCATCTTGATGTTATTTCTATTGAACCGCCAAGAGGTATTCGTGTTTCCTTTGCCTTTTCATGAATTCTTTTGCTGAATTCACTATATTCAGAGATTGGAATATGTATGCAGTCAGCAGTCATTCTAAAATTTTTTAATTAACTTTATCCCGCCTATTTCTTCGAACTTTTTTATAAATTCCCTTAAATCTTCATTTACCTGTTCTTCGGTAGCGTCAAATTCCTCCAGTATTGCGTCTCTAATATCTTTGATCTTTCTTTTACCATCAATCAATTCCCAGATTTTAGCACCAACTTCATTCAGGGTATAAATACTTTCTAAATCTCCAACATTCTTTCTTACAGGTACTAAAATTATTTCATCGGCAATTTTCCTTGCTACAATTGACGTTTCTTTTGCGTAACATCTTTCAAAAAAGTCCATAAAAAACTCCTTTCGTCTTAAATGCAAAATTAAACATTCTTCTTCAATATGCTTCTAAAAAGATTGCCTTTAGAGTATATAAATTATTAAAATTTGCAATCAAGAAACTTTTTAGTTAAGAATAATTGACTTTTGAATGCCATTAAAATATTAACTTCCGACATAAAGGTGATAATAGATATCAACAAAAAGATTTAAGCAAAGGAGACAAAATGTCAATAGAAGGATACATAGATTATCAAAGAAGAGAGTACTGTAAAGACATAAAATGTCCTGTCCAATTAGACCTTGAAGCTCAAAAGGAAGGCACAGAGGAGTATGAAAGGATAAGAAGTATCTGCAAGACCAACTGCAGGCATACAACTTATGAATTCCATCATTGGCTTATTGATAAAGGTTATCTGATTGTAAGGCCTGAAAAATAGACTTTTTTAATTTTGATAATTGATGGAGGAATGATTTTATGGATTGGGGAATGAGAAATCGTTTGTCACAGCTTATCAAATCTGACGGGCATTGTATGTTTTTGCCCATAGACCATGGCTATTTTCAAGGACCAACGACAAAACTTGAAAAACCCGGGGAAACAATCAAGCCGCTTTTGAGATATGCGGATGCACTTTTTGTTACAAGAGGAGTGCTTCGCTCGTGTGTAGTACCTGAAGGAAGCATTCCAATCATTCTTCGTGTGTCAGGCGGGACAAGTATGGTAGGTGAAGATTTGGCAAATGAGGGGATTACTACATCGATCGATGATATCATTCGGCTGAATGCATCTGCTGTTGGCATATCTATCTTTGTAGGCAGTAAATATGAAAAGCAGACGCTATTAAATTTGGCAAATCTCGTAAATGATTGTGAACGCTACGGTATTCCGGTAATGGCAGTTACAGCAGTTGGCAAAGAACTTGAAAAAAGAGACCATCGTTATTTGGGGCTTGCATGCAGAATTGCGGCAGAGCTCGGCGCAAAGGTAGTGAAAACATACTGGTGTGAAAATTTTGATAAGGTAACAGGCGGTTGTCCGGTACCAGTTGTAATGGCAGGGGGACCCAAGGTTGAAACAGAACAGGAAGTTTTCGATTTTGTCTATGACGGTATGCAAAAGGGAGCAATTGGTGTAAATCTCGGACGCAATATATGGCAAAACCCACATCCAGTGGCTATGATCAAAGCTCTGAGGGCTATTATTCACAAAAAAGCTACAGCGAAGGAAGCAGGAGAGTTATTTCAAGAGCTTAAACAGGCTAAATAGATATAAAGTAGATGAAAGCCGCAGTATATTACAATAATAAAGATATCCGTATAGAAGAAATGTCTGTGCCTAAAATTGGCGCAGGCGAATTGCTTGTAAAAATAATAGCGAGTGGTATCTGCGGCAGTGATGTAATGGAGTGGTATAGGATTAAAAAAGCTCCTCTGGTGCTTGGCCATGAAATTGCAGGTGAGGTTGTTGAAGTAGGGGAGGGCGTTGAAAAATTCAAAAAAGGAGATAGAGTTACAGTAGCACATCATGTGCCGTGCAATACTTGCCATTATTGTTTTGAAGGAAATTATTCTCTTTGCGATACACTTCGTTCCACTAATTTTGACCCCGGAGGTTTCTGCGAATATGTGAGAGTACCTTCGATAAATGTAGACCGCGGAACATTTCTTCTTCCGGATGAGGTGACATATGAAGAGGCAACCTTTGCAGAGCCTCTAGCTTGTGTTTTGCGTGGACAACGAATTGCAGGGTTTAAACCTGGAGATAGTGTCTTAGTTATTGGAAGCGGAATTTCAGGACTTTTGCACATTAAATTGGCTAAAGCACTTGGCGCTGGGAGAATAATTGCTACAGATATAAATGAATTCCGAATCGATTCTGCAAAGAAATGTGGAGCAGATGCTGTTTTCAATGCAAAGAATTTTAATGCCGATTTATTGAAAGATGCAAATGGAGGACGCCTTGCTGATTTAGTAATTTTATGCGCAGGCGCTGTACCAGCTTTGAAGCAGGCTTTAAAGAGTGTTGATAGAGGGGGTACGCTTCTTCTATTTGCATTGCCTGAGCCGGGGACAGAGGTAGCGGTGGATTTTTGGAATCTTTGGCGTGATGGAATTACAATAACTTCATCTTATGCGGGGCCGCCGGGTGATACGACAACTGCCATTGAACTTTTAAGGGCAAAGCGAGTTGATGTTAAAGATTTGATTACCCATCGTCTGACGCTTGATGAAACAGCTGAAGGATTCCGTTTGGTAGCTGAGGCTCAGAATTCAATCAAGGTTATAATACTTCCACAGGAATAATTTTCAGCAATACTCTAAAATTCCTCGATACCATAGGCCCATATAGATTGCTGTATCAATCGTCAAAAGAGAAAGTGAGAAAAGTTTGTTTGTTGTTTATGTAAATATGAATTTTATTTCATTTTTGATAATATATTAAGTAGATTTTCAATCAAAGGAGAAAAAAGATGAGCAAATTATTATATCTTCAATCTTCACCACGCCTTGAAAGGTCCTATTCGATAGCAGTAGCAGATGCCTTTGTTGAGGAATATAGAAGAGTAAATCCACAGGATGAGATTGCAGTAGAAAATGTTTTTGCAATGAATTTACCAACCTTTGATTCAATTGAGGTCAATGCAAAATATACAATTATGCATGGGTTGAAACATTCAGCAGATGAAGAAAGGGCTTGGAAGAGAGTAGAAGAGGTTATAACTGAATTTAAATCAGCGGATAAATATGTATTTGCTGTGCCAATGTGGAATTTTGGGATACCCTACAGATTGAAACAATTCTTCGACATAATAATTCAGCCCGGCTATACTTTTTCCTATTCACCTGAGACAGGGTATAAAGGATTGCTCGAAGGGAAAAAACTTTTTATAGTCTATGCCCGTGGGGGAAAGTATCCTGAAGGAAGCGAAAGAGAGGCATTTGATTTGCAGAAAAAATATCTTGAATTAGTTTTTAAATTTATTGGAATAACAGATAGTTATAGTTTAATACTTGAACCAACACTTCAAGAAGGGGCTGAAATTGCTGAAAGAATGAAGGAACAAGCCATAGGGAAGGCAAAAGCAATAGCGAAGACATTTTGATATGTATTATAAAGTTTTAGGTGCATTTTTTTTATTCTTTTCGAAAATCAAGTATTCCCTTTTTGGGTATGCATCACCGAAAGCTGCATCAGTCGAAGAATGCATTGATTATGATATAAGGACGGTGAATCTTTGGCTCTTTTATTTGGCGCTCTATACTCAGCAGAAAGATTATATTAAAGGGAAAACAGTGCTTGAACTCGCCCCCGGGGCAGGGTTGGGCACGGGGATAAGTTTATTGGCTAAAGGTGTTGAGAAATATTACAGTATTGACATCAAAAATTTGGCTCGAGATGTATCACCAAATTTGTATGATGAGTTTCTAAATTATCTTGAAAGAAACAATAAGGATTCAAATATTGACTTTATTTATGAAGAGCTTGAAAAATTTAAATCAGGAGAACAATGTAGAATAAAATATATTTGCCGTGATGATTTCGATATAGAGGATTCCTTTGAGGAAGAGAGCATTGATATTGTATTCAGTTATGCGGCATTTGAACATTTCGATGACATTGAAAAAACGATCGAGCAGTTGTCTGTTGTATGCAAACCGGGCGCTGTTTTTATAGCTCAGGTAGATTTGCAGACACACTCGAGATGGATACGAGATAGAGACCCAAACAATATTTATAGGTTCAGTGAAAAATTCTATAATCTATTATATTTTCGGGGGATTCCAAACAGAGTAAGACCTTATCGATATAGGGAGATTTTAGAGAAATGCGGATGGAAAGATGTAACGATAGCGCCCTTGACTAAGCTCGATGGAAGATTTAAAGAAAAGAAAAACTACTTAGTGCATAAGTTTCGTAACCCAAAAAACCAAATGAATGTGCTTTCAATTATGATTTGTGCCAAGAAGAGATGAGAAAGAACAGAATTATTCTTTGCGGAATTATGAAAGAGTTCTATACTTTTTACTGAGTCCATTAGAAGAAAAAGTTTTCACTCTCCTTTATAATGAACTCTTATGGCTGGTAAATGGCTTGTCGTTAGAAAGAGCAAGCGTTTTCTTTAAAAGTAAACTTATGATTCAAGTTATTTATAATTCTGCTTATGCGCCGTACTTCAAAAGTTTTCCTGCATTTGCAAGCGCTAACGGCATAATATCGACTGCCTGAATTACTCCCAGCCCTCCCTTTGCGCACTCTTTTTCATTGAAATGTTCAACACTATCAGGTCGGCAGAATTTCCCTTTAATCAAAACAGGCAAGGGATGCCAGCTATGAGATTTCATCATTGCAGGTGTAGAATGGTCTCCTGTCAAAACTACTACATCAAAATTCAGCTCGAGGATTTCAGGAAGTTTTTTGTCCACTTCCTCCAATGCTTCAATTTTACCTTCAAAATTTCCATCTTCACCTTTTGCATCAGTCTTTTTTATATGAAAGTAGAAGAAATCATATTTGTCATAATATTTATGAAGGGCTTTTATTTCCCCCTCAAAAGTGTCGCCTGTATCGACTACATCCATTCCCAAAAGGCGGACAATACCTTTATACATCGGGTAGGTGGCAATAGCCGCAGGGGTGAGCTTATATATGTCCTGCATTTGTGGAAATCCATGGTATCCTGAAGCACCGCGAAGCATTATGAAATTTGCAGGAGACTTGTCTTTCATAATTTCTGCGGCTTTTTCTATAAATTTATTTGCAAGCTCCGCTGTGTATTTGCTCTCTTCATCGAGAGCTATTGCCGGTTTTGGTTTTAACCCTTCCTTTTGAGGATCGGTATCTGCAATATTGCCTGCAAGGTTTTTACCTCTGAATACAAGAGCGCCTCGATGCTCTTTAACAGCCATAACAAAAGTTTCAATGCCCGGAATTTCGATCTTTTCATCGAGTTCTTCACATATCTTTTTTGATTTTTCCGTTGGTATCCTTCCTGCCCGCCTGTCTGTAATAATTCCATTTTCATCAACAGTCGCCATATTTATTCTAAAGGCAACATCGCCTGGCTGAAGGGGAAAATTGACTCCAAGGGCTTCGAGGACTCCCCTTCCAACATTGTATTTGAAGGGGTCATAGCCAAAAAGAGAAAGGTGGCCGGGACCACTTCCGGGTGTGATACCATGAGATACTGGGACCGACAAACCACATACTGATTCAGAGGCAAGTTTGTTTATATTGGGAATATTTGCACTTTCGAGCTCAGATTTTCCTGTCGTTGGATTTTGCAAACCTCCGAGACCATCGAGAATTAGAAATAAAATCTTTGATTCAGTTTTTGTGGAAATCGATTTCATTACATCAAAAGGTACCATTTATTTATCCTCCAATTATTTCATCAATAGGATTTTTATGATATTTTTTTAATCGATAATAAACTTCAATTCTTATAATCATTTCTTGTGTTGAAGTAAACATTTAAAAGTTGAAGGGAAGCAGTATTGAAAGATTTTGTCTATCCATTTTTTTTACCACGACGAATAATTATTGGCGAAAGCAAGTATGCGACAATTGAAATATTGAGATGAAGTGATTTATCCTTTTTTGCGATGGGATAGAATGATGCCGAGAGTAGCAAGGCAGGATATAATCATAAATATAAATTCAGGTATTTCAACTCCCCGTATTATTTTTCCCTGATGTGCCCATCTGGCAATGTTTTCAGCAAGGACATAAACCGCTGCAAAAAGGAAATTTGATAAGAAAGCGAATATTTTTTTTACTGTGGAGAAGGGGAAGGAATGAACAAAGAGGAAATACCAGACAATTATGAAGAAAATTGTATAAGACCAAATGAGGGGATTATAAAAAGGTGCTCTGAGAAAATAATGATTGATTATGTAAAAACTTGCGCTAAGGAGAAGAGCTAATGAATATCGCCAGCCCTGATGCTCATATTTCAGAAGCTTTCGCCACATCCATACCAAGAATATGTATGCAATCCAGCTTCCAAATGCAAGTTCGTAAAAATCTACAAGTCCTTTCCAAGATTCATTATACATAATCGATTTCAATAAAATAAAAAAACGGCAGGATAGACATCCTGCCGTTTTCAAAATTGGTTAAGGCATTAAAGTGTTCAATATCTTTCTTGCTCTTTCAGCACCAAGCACTTTTGTAAGAGGTCCTTCACCGGGGTCATTGTATCTATATGTTTCTCTAATATTTTTTCTTCTTTGTTTTACAAGTTTCATATAATCTGAATTTGGGTCTTTCCTTTCTGCTTTTTTCCAAAGTTCAATCCATTTTTTCAAATATTCCTGTGAACATTTGAAAAATTCCTGAACATATTTTCCATTTTCAACCTGTTTTATGTGGCCTGTAAGCATATAGGGTGATTGGAAGGCTCGTACCCAATAAAAAACATTTGGTTGAAGTCCCGGAATGCGGCAATACTTTTTATAAAGCTCTTCTAATGGCTCATAAAGATATGTTTTCAGGTATTCTGCATTTCTGCCGGGGTCGTCTGCAGGGATAAAATCTATTATACCATGAAGATGGTCTTCTGATTCATCCCAGTCTGATGAAAATGTTGGTAAATCATAATCTTCTGCAGGACATATGACAGTGCCGCCAGCCATCATTCCGCCATAAAAATTCATTTTTGAAATAGTGATCTTTTCTATTTTGTCTGCCTTATAGCATCTGAGGAAACAATCTTCATTGCCTATTTTGAAATTATTGAGATCGCTTAAATCCATTCCTTCAAATTCAAAAACCTGTACAGGATTGAGCTCCTGTAGGAGTTCCCACATTGGTCCATTGTAATCGGTAAATTGAAATTTTTCTGACATTTTCCAATATCTCCTTTTCTACTCGTGTTCTTTTACAATTCCTGTTTCATCAAGTCCGTCAATGGAAATTGCTTCTTCCGGACATGCACGAAGGCACATTCCACATTCAAGACAAATCATATTGTTTACCATTTTGCATTGCCCGTCTATTATTTCGAGAATTTTCATTGGGCAGGCATCTATACACGCACCACAACCGGTGCAAAGCATTTCATCGACATGAAATCCTGTAGGTTTGCCTTCAGTTTCGACTTTGTTATCCATTTCTTTCCACTCCTTCAAATGATTCATTTATTTTTTTGTCAACATCGGTTCAAGAACATTCAGCGCCATCGGAAGAAAGGCTTTAGGTGTTGTCTCCTTTACCACTTTCATAAAGTTTTCTTCTGTAATTGGATTTCCTTCTCCAATAATCTTTATAATTGACTCATCGAGCTGTTTCTTTGTTTGCTCTCTAAAAGGTTTCGGCGAAAGCTCAAGCATTGTTTCATACATAGCTTTTGTGTTTTCAGTGAAATTGAATTCTGCCATTTTTAATCCTTCCCTTTTAATTGTTAACTTTTTAACTTTTGTTTCTTTTACTCTTTCGTTTTTTCCCTTTTGTCTATCATTTCATTAACAGAAATTTTCTATTATTTCAATATTTGTTCAATCATTCATATGAACAAAAAGTATAAATCGTTCAACCTTCAATGATAAAAAAAATCGTAAATTAATTATTTAGGAGATGTAAATTATTTTTAAATTTATTTTTTTTGGCTTCAGAATATTCGTTTATAGACGTGCGCCTCCAGAAACTTCAATCGTTTGTCCTGTTATAAAAGATGATTCGTCTGATGCAAGAAAAAGGGCGCAATTTGCAACATCAATGGGCTGTCCAACCCTTCCCAAAGGATAGCGGAATTCACAATCTGCTTTCAATGCTTCCCATTCTTCTTTTGATATTTGTGATTTTATGCTTTCAGTTTCAATCAGTGCAGGCGCTATTGCGTTTACATTTACATTATAGGGCCCCAAATAAGCTGCACATGAGCGAGTAAATCCTTCTATCCCTGCTTTCGTTGCTGAATAAATAAGTTGAATGGCATTTCCACGCCTTGAAATGGAGGACATATTTATAATCTTGCCGTATCTTCTTTCCATCATTCCTTTTGCAGCTTCTCTTGTGCAGATGAAAAATGAAACCAAATTCAAGTTGATGCATTTATTCCAGTTTTCTGCGCAAATTTCATCCAATCCCTTCATAATGTCAAAATCATATCCCACATTATTGACGAGAATATCTATCTGCCCATATGTTTCTATGCTTTTGTTTATCATATCTATGAGCTCATTTTCTATAAATGCATCAGCGCGGATAAAGGTTGCTTCACCACCTTTGGACTTGATTCTTTCAACGATTTTATTCCCACCTTCTTCATTGATGTCAGTCAAAACTACTTTTGCTCCTTCTTCTGCAAATCTTTCTGATATCGCTCCTCCTATAGCGCCAGCCGCGCCTGTTACTACTGCAGTTTTGTCTTTCAATCTCATTTTTATACTCCTATAAGTTATATTCAATATATCTATTTGGTGAATGATATGGAAATTTCGAAGTATGATTAAAAAAATTTTTTTGAAAAATCAAGACATTTGTTCATATGATTAAATATTCAAATAATTTTTGGTCTTATCTAAGTTATTTCTGTTGTGACTTTTCTTTCTTCTCTTTTTTTGTCTTTGATTTTTTCTTGAGCCCTTTTTGAGCCAATGCTTCAGTTTTTGAGCATATCTCATCGGCTATTTCTGATGCTGTGGTATATGTCTCAAGAATAGATTTGAGTTTTCTGTTTTTCTTTTTCAATGTTTCATCACCTTGAAGCTCTAATGCTTTTTCAAGTTGCCCATCAGCTTGCTCAAGTTTCTTTTGCGCTTTTGTTTTAAGTTTTTCGAAATATTTTGAGACAAGCTCATTTGCTCTACTTGATTTACCCAGTATTTTATTGGCAATCTCTTTAACGCAGGTGTCTTTTATGGCAGCGATACTTGCTTTTGCTTTCTCTTTTGCTTTTTCTATCTCATCTGAAAGAGATTGAATATTGGCTTCTAACTTTTCCTTCTTTTTGGGACCTTCCTCTTTTATTTCGAGAAACTTCTTTCGTGCCAAACTGTAAAGCTGTTCTGCTTTTTCCAACTGCTGCTTCTTCATTTTTTTCTCTGCTTTCTTCATCAGTGATAGTGCCTTCTTGTATTTTGCGGGGAAAAAGTTATAATTTCCTGATTTTGCAACTTCTTCCTTTGCGGCTTCAGCAGACTTTTTTATTTTTTCTGTGCCTGTATCACAGGCAAAAAGTAATGGAAGACAAAGAGCGACAATCAACAGGTTTTGTAGTTTAAGTTTTTTAGCAAAAAGAATCATCTCATCCCTCCACAAAGAATTAAAAGTGAGTAATATTATGACTTTTCAGGCTCAATATGCACAGATATATGAGTCCCTTCACCAAAAGCGCCTCGCAGTTTGTTTTCTACTGCAGTTGCAATATTGTGGGCATCTTTAATGTTTAAATCTTCTCTAACTTCGATGTGAATGTCAATAGCAATGTTATTACCCACTCTTCTCGTCTTCAATTTGTGCGAGCTTTCAACGCCTAAAACATTTTCAGTAATTTGAACAATCTTGTTTTCTGCTTCTTTGTCAAGTGAAGTTTCAAGAAGCTCTTTCAACCCCTTGATGACGATTTCGATGCCTACTTTTAGAATTAGTATGCTTACTACAATAGCAGCTGCAGGGTCAAGGATATGCCATCTATCTCCAAGCATTATCGCGCCGCCTATTCCAAGCATTGCGCCCACAGAGGATAAGCTGTCAGAGCGCTGATGCCAAGCATTGGCAATTATTGCCTGACTGTTTATTTTTTTCCCCACAGAAATGGTATAGCGATAAAGAATCTCTTTTGAGATTATGGAAATTATTGCGGCATAAAAGGCAATCCAACCCGGTCTTTCAATTGGTGTACCGTTAAAAAAATCATAGATACTCTTGCCGCCATTCCACATTATACCTGCGCCAACGCCGATTAGGATTATTCCTACAATCGTTGCTGTCAATGTTTCAAATTTTCCATGACCATAATCATGTGATTCGTCCGGCGGTTTGCCGACAAATCTAAAACCGAAGAGGACAATTACATCTGTCCCCAAATCTGAAAGTGAATGGATCCCATCAGCAATCATTGCTTCGCTTTTCCCAATGATTCCTGCAAATAATTTGAAAAGCATCAGGACAGAGTTTACGGCAAATCCTATCCAAGTAATTTTAGTGGCTTTTTCTGCTCTATCTTGAATGTCATGCATTATTTTTCATATTCCCAGTTAACGTATTTAATAGGTAATGACTTTTTCCTTTGAATATGGAATACGAAATTTCAAATATACTATTTATAACAATAATGCAAGATAATAAATAATTATGTTTTTTATTGTATTATTTTAACATTGAGTCTCATTCTCAATCCAATTTAGAATAATCGATGCATACCTTTGCCAATCTCTCTCCAGCATCATATCGTGAGTCATATTTTCAAACACTTTGCAGTCTTTGGCGCCAAGGTCTTTTGCCTTCATCTCATTAAGGCGATGTTTGGTGGGAGAGAATGTTTTTCCGAGAATATAAAGAGGACATTTAATTCTTTCCTTATTCACTTCAATTTTTCCGGTGAAAACATCTACGAGAATAGTGCCTGATTCTTCCTGCACGAGAGAGAGATATCTTTCCATCTCGTCTTTGCCTGTGAGATTTTCATCAAAGAAGTTTTGAGCGGCTTTTTCCTTACTCAATGTAAATCTATAATCATCTGATATTTCAAAATTGCTTTCTATTCCTTCTCTTGTCATTATCTTGTCAAGGCCAGCATCTAAAAATATTTTCCTATAAGGTGCACCGTCGAGAAGCACTGCCAATTTCGTTTCATTTCTTTCAGCAAAAATCAATGAGATGAGAGCGCCCATACTATGTCCTACCAATATAGGAAGTTTTGTAAATAGCTTTTTTGCTGTCTTTTCACAATCTTCAACTGCATCAATGATGCTTCTTTTCCCTAACATTTTGTCAGGTTTTGAAAGATAATGTCCCTTCCAATTGACAGCATAAGTATTGTATCCAAGGCGAGCGAAAAATTTTTGAAAATGGTGATAACACCAAGAGCCATGAAAGGCGCCATGAATGAATAGTATAGGATTTTCTTTTGTAATTTCCTCAGGATAATATCTTTCAACAGTGATTTCATCTATTTCCTCAAGATGGTGATAGATTGCATCAAAACCTTCTCCAGAATCTTTTCTTGATAAGATAATCCTAAAACCTTTGCCCAAGGTTGAATCCATATAGGTAAAATCCGAAGGAATGATTTCAATGATTTTAAGGAAATTCTGCAAGCCATTCTCTTCTATGACCGATTTTTTGAGCCCATATTCTTCTGCGAGGTTGAGAAAAATTTCATCTTTTGCTGTTATGACATTTGCTTTTCCTTCTCCTTGCAGCCCCTTTGATGTGCCGAAGCTTGTATATTTATCAGCAATGGCAAAGGATACTCTTTTGTTTGCATTCAGGTTTTCAAATTTTTTACCTTCCTCGCTTACAATAAGAAAATTCCCGTTGCGGTATTTGTAAACAAGCGGTGTAGCTCTTGGTGTATCATTTCTGCTAGTTGCTAAGATTAGAGTGGTATTTTCTTTAATATAGGACTCTACGATTTCAAAGGCACTTTTCTTTTCATTTCTTTCCATTTTTAAAACCTTTCTTTATTTTTATTTGTGAATGACAATCTATAACATATGTCGCTCTTTCCAAATATATTTTAATATAGAGTCTTCGATAAGAGAATCACACTTTTGCTCCTTCAATCTATCCTCTCCCACTGTGTCATTCTCAG
>RFHX01000236.1 GCA_003695725.1 Candidatus Schekmanbacteria bacterium | reverse complement strand
GTCATATTTTTGCTTATTGTTTATGATATCTGATATATTCAATAAAAAATTCCGGAGGTATTGAGATGGCATTCAAAAATAAAATGTTGATTGGCAATAAATGGATTTCTAAAAAAGAGACCTTCCCTGTTATAAATCCTTATAATGGGAAATTTCTTGCCGCGGTACCTGCAGGAGACAGTAAAGATGTATCAAAAGCAATAGAGACAGCAGAAAGGACATTCAAAAAATTCAAAGATACTCCAGCTCACATTAGAGCATCGATACTCGAAAAGACAGCAGAGATTATTTCAAAAAACGCAGATGATATAGCGAGGACCATATCTCTTGAATCAGGTAAGGCAATTACATATTCAAGGGCTGAAGTAGCAAGGTCAATCGATACATTTAAATTCTCTGCAGAAGAAGCAAAAAGGATTCACGGCGAAACAGTGCCTATGGATGCTTCATCAGCAGGAGAAAAGAGATTGGGCTTTTACATTCGCCTTCCAAAAGGAGTTATTGCCGCAATTTCACCATTCAATTTTCCTCTCAACCTCGTTGCGCATAAGGTAGGTCCTGCCATTGCCGCGGGAAACTGTGTAGTGCTTAAACCAGCATCAACTACTCCCCTTACAGCATTGAAACTCGGCGAAATAATGCTGAAGGCGGGGCTTCCGGCTGGAGTGCTCAATATAGTCACAGGAAGCGGAAGCAGAGTCGGAAATCCGCTTGTAGAAGATGAAAGAATCTCTATGATCACTTTTACTGGAAGTATGGAAGTTGGAAAAAGAATCAAGGAAAAATCTGGGCTTAAATTCGTAACCCTTGAACTTGGGTCAAATTCTGCTGTGGTAATAGATGAAGGTGTTGAATACAAAAAAGCAATACCACGAATCATCGTAGGAGCATATTATAATTCAGGACAAACATGCATTTCTGTGCAAAGAATTTATGTTCATAAATCTTTTTATAAAAAATTCATCAGCGACTTGAAAGATGAAGTCAAGAAAATAAAAGTTGGTAATCCTCTCAACAACAAAGTGCTCTATGGACCACTGATTGAAGAGAAGGAAGCCATAAGAGTAGAAGATTGGATTTCGGAAGCAAAAAAGTGCGGAGCAAAGTTGATTACAGGAGGGGAAAGAAAAAAGGCGATAATTTCACCAACAGTCTTATCTGATACAAGTGCAGAAATGAAGGTTGTAAAAGATGAAATATTTGCTCCTGTGGTTTCCGTAATGCCTTTCGATAGCTTTGATGAAGGATTGAGTATGGCGAATGACTCAATCTACGGCCTTAACGGCGGTGTTTACACAAATAAAATCGAAAGAGCAATCGAGGCAATCAAGGAATACAAGGTAGGAAGTCTTATGATAAATGATATCCCCACATTTCGTGTCGACCATATGCCATATGGAGGTGTGCGTGCAAGTGGCATAGGCAGAGAAGGACCCAAATATGCAATTGAAGAAATGACAGATATTAAAATGGTAAGTATTTCATATTGACTATAATAATGGAGGGATAGAGTTATACCCTTCACAAAGATCGAATTCAATATTCCAAATCTTGCATCAAGTATAAGGTTTATTCTTACCCCTCCCCTTCTCATTCTATTAGCCAACACTTATTATGAAGAAGCAAGATCATCATTCTCATTCTATGGATTATCTATCCTCATCATCTTTTCAATCATCATAATCAGCGATATATTCGACGGATTTATTGCGCGAAAATTCAACCTCGAATCTGAAACAGGAAAACAATTGGACATCCTTGCCGACTTTTTTTACAGAATTTCTCTTTTGTTTTATTTCTTCATTGAAGGAAAAATCAACCCCCTTTTTCTTATTGCCTTTACTATGATTTTTCTTTTCTTCATTACAGGATTTACTCCTTTCAAATTTTTCAAAAACGACAAACTTCTCTATTACACTGGTAAGAGTGTACCATTTGCAGTTACAATGTTTCTCACTCTTCTATTGATAGAAAAGTTTTTACCTGCATCTGCACTGATATTCAAAATTGAAAAGATTTTTAAACAGGCCACCTATCTACTCTGCGCTGTGGCGCTGGCAGTAAAATTTTTCTGCTACAGTGAAAAGATGTGGAAAATAACAGAAAGGTGACAAGACTCCAATAATCTTTTATTATTTCCTTAATGAAAGATATTGAAAAGCGTTAGATAAAAAAGAACAAATTCTGGGTATCTGCTCAATAGTTTCACACTTTGACTGATAAATAAATCTACCTTGACCAAAAAAAGTTTTTCAATGGCAAGAAAAAGAATATTCCTTATAAGAGGACAACTGAAAATTGATGAAAGATAGAAAATAGATAATATCAACTATGAATTTCACTTCATTTCGATTTGACAAAGTGCCAATAAAAAAATTAGTATTATTCTGATTAGAGGTTTATTGTACTCATTGTACCAACAGGGAGAGAATAACCAAAACTTTTTGAAAAATTATTTTAGTGGAGAAATATTGCAGATGAAAAAAGCAAAAAACATCAAAGAGCTTAAAGAAAGCGGCTATACATCAAAACCGATACAGCTTGAGATGCGGCAAAACTTGATTGAAAAATTGAAGAAGAAAGAAAAGATTTTCCCGGGGATAATTGGATATGACAATACAGTTATTCCACAGATTGAGAATGCCATACTTTCAGGCCACCATATAATTCTTTTGGGAGAAAGAGGTCAGGCAAAGACAAGGATAATTAGGTCTCTTGTCAATCTGCTTGACCCTTATATTCCTGCCATTGCGGGATGTGAAATCAATGATAACCCATTGAATCCTGTTTGTAAATACTGCAAAGAAAAAATCAAAGCAGAAGGCGAGAAAACAGAGATTGAATGGATACCGAGAGAGAAAAGATATGCAGAGAAACTTGCAACTCCTGATGTCTCCATTGCAGACATAATAGGAGAAATCGACCCTATCAAGGTTGCAGAAGGAAGATATTTATCCGATGAATTGACAATTCACTTCGGGTTAATACCACGCACCAATAGAGGCATTTTCGCAATCAATGAATTGCCGGATTTGCAGGAGAAAGTTCAAGTAGGCCTTTTCAACATAATGGAAGAAGGAGATGTCCAAATAAAAGGGTATAAGGTTAGTCTGCCTCTTGATATTTTTGTCGTAGCAAGTGCCAACCCCGAAGACTATACCAATCGCGGCAGAATTATCACACCGTTGAAAGACCGTTTTGAATCACAGATAAGGACTCATTATCCTGTTTCCATTGAAGATGAAATAGCCATTATGGAACAAGAAAAAGCAAATTTCCCAGATAGGCCTGTCGATAATACACCTGATTTCATCAAGGAAATAATTGCAGAGATAACTATGGGCGCAAGAGAAAATCCTGATGTAAACCAACGCTCCGGTGTCAGCGTAAGAATGACTATTGCCAATTATGAAAACTTGCTCAGCAATGCTGAAAAAAGAGCAATTATAAACGGAGAATCTGAAACAGTACCAAGGTTAAGCGACTTTCATTCCCTCTTCTCTTCGACTAATGGGAAGATTGAATTTGAATATACCGGTGAAGACAAAAAAGAGGAAGAGTTGGTAAATAAAATCATTTCCAAAGCAGTTAAAAAGGTTTTTGAAAGACATTTTACTCCTGATAAACTACAACCGGTTGTTGAAAGTTTCAAAAACGGATGGGTTGCAGAAGTCTCCGATATGATGCCCTCAAAAGAATATTTGGATTGTCTTGAAAAAATAGACGGCTTAAAGGATAATGTAATGAAGCTTGTTAATGGTTCAAAAAGCACTGCACAGATAGCATCAGCAATTGAATTCATTTTTGAGGGTCTGCATCTATTCAATAAGCTCAATAAAAACGAAGTCAATAATCGGATAGTTTACAGATGAAGAAATATAGATATTCCGAATGGGATGGCACTCAGGCAAAGCTCGATTTAGATGATGATGAGCTGTTCGATAAACTTTCGGAGTTTTTCCTCCGCGAAGGAGATATGAATGCAGCTCTTCAGTGGCTTATAATGGAATATCTGAAGCAGAATCCCAACATAAAGCTAATGTCAATCAACCAATATCTTGATTACCTGAAAAATCTCAAAAATGAATATTTCAATCAGTTCAATATGGATTATGCCTTAGATGATATAGAAGAAAAACTGAATGAAATTATCGATGAGGAGTTGAAAGAAACTCGAAAACAGCTTAAGGACGAACCGGATGCTGATAGGCAATTGGCAGAGAAAGAATTTTGGCTCAAAAACCTGCCTCCAAAGTTGAGCAAAAAAATCGAAGCACTCAAACATCACGATTTTGTAAGCAAAAAATCAAAAAAGGAGTTTGACAAACTATTAAGAAAACTTGAGGACCTCAGGGATTTGGAAAAATTCTTGGATGATTACGGAAAAAAATTCAACGGTGAAAAACCACTAAATTTTGATGAAGCAGTTGAAGTTATGAAAGAGTTTAAGCGCCTCGATAAACTGCAAAAAGATATTCTCCATGGAAATTTTCTGCAGATAAATATTGAAGATGTAAATTTCTTCTTGGATCCTGATATAGCAAAGATACTTCAATATTTGCAGACAACGGTTGAGCGCTTAGAAAAAGCCGGATATATCAGTGTTGAAGGGAACAAAATCGATATATCTGCAAAGGGTATAAGAAGGATTGGCTATAACGCATTGCAAAGCATTTATTCAAATATGAAAAAGGACCAATTTGGAACACATGAGACTCATCTTTCAGGTGTGGGTACAATCAAACCTGATGTAGTGAAAAAATATCAATTTGGAGACCCTTTCAATATAAATATTGGCGCGACACTTATGAATTCTTTGAAAAGAGGCAACAAAGGTAAAGAAGTCAAATTAGATGCCTCTGATTTTGAAATTTATGACATCGATTTTTCTTCTCAGACAACAACAATAATGCTTATCGATATGAGCTTTTCAATGGCATGGGGCGGAAGATTTTTGAGCGCAAAAAGAGTGGCAATTGCGCTTGACCATCTGATAAGCACCAAGTTTCCAAAGGATAATTTTTATATCGTGGGATTTGCATCAAGGGCAAGGGTGATTACAAAGAAGGAGTTGGCTCATTTGATGCTTGTCGATGGAAGCAAAGACATAGGCAATGCTTTCACAAATTTGCAGGATGCACTGAGGCTTGCAGCTGACCTTGCCTCTAAACATCGTTCAAAGAATCAGCAAATAATTCTCATTACAGACGGACAGCCCACTGCCTATTTCCACAATAACCAGCTTCAGTTCGAATGGCCCATAGGATTTGGAGGAGTAAGTCCACGGGCATGCCGGGAAACGATGAAAGAAGTATACAGATGCACAAGAAAAGATTTGACCATAAATACTTTTATGCTCGACACTACTCCGTCATTAAAAGCATTTGTTCAAAAAATGACCAAAGTCAACAAAGGACGCGCTTTTTACACAAGCCCTTCCGATTTGGGACATTACGTCCTTGTCGACTATGTCGAAAAGAAAAGGAAAAGGGTAAGGTAAAAAGAGCAGGCGTCGAAGCGCCTGCTCTACTGAACTTTTAATTTCAGACGATTTTCTCGTAGATTGGTTTCAATCCCAAGCGATTTACAAGATGGTAGAGATGCTCATGCTCACCAGCTTCGTTTTTGATTAAATCTACAGCCGCTTCGAGTGCTTTCATAGCGGTATCGAAAGGCTCATTTTTGAAAAGCTCCTTTGCGTCAGTATGCCATCTCCCAAATCTTCCACCAACAAGCACTCTTACACCTTCTTTCTTGTTCTTTATTGCTCCAACAGGACATGCCTCGATACATGCACCACAAATTACACAGGCACGGGAATTTAGCTTGATTTTACCATGTTTTATGAGCAGAGCATCATCAGGGCATACCTCTATGCACTTACCACATTGATTACATTTTTCCTCATCAATTTCCGGCTCTCTTACACCATAAATTCCAAAGTCCTTTGTTTCTGCGGCAGAACAATTGTTCGGACAGGAAGAGATTGAAACAGTGAAAAAATTATGGGGCATAAAAGGTTCGGTTGTCTTATCTGCGATTATTTCAGTCAACTTGATTTCTTCAAGTTTCTCTTTTACTTTTTTACCTGCCTCTTTTACATCCAAAATCTGGCGTGGACACCCGAAGAAGCGTTGATGACAAAGTTCAACCCTAAACAATGAAGGACCTTTATTAAGTTCAATTTCCGGATCAACATCAGAATCGGATTTCCCTTCACATCTGGCACAGCTAATCCTTTCTTTGTATGAATCTCCCAACATCTCAAAATAATCATCGCGAGTGCGGTTGATATGGTCCATAGTTACAGTGTCCACTCCATCTGCCCTTGCAAGCTTTTCTGCATATAGTGTCGTCATATCCTTGATTATTTCGGGCACAGGAATTGCGTTGATGGCATCTCTTGCTTCTTGTTCCCATTTCATAGAAAACCCCTCCTTAATAAGTAAATCAAAATTAATCTTCTTTTAGTTTTTTTAGAAAAAAAATTCTAATGATTTTATAAAGAAAAATGTAAAAATTTCTTCACATTTAAAAAAGTTTATCCTTTTATTCTTCAAATCTTGACGACATTTAGGTGCACTGTTATCATTAGGACAATAAACTTTTAATGGAGAGGAAAAATGGATGGAGAAAAGCTTAATGATATAAAGAGTATTCTTAAAATTGATAAAGATGAAATGTATCATGAGCTTGACAACTTGCCTGAAAATTTCTCGACAAATTTGGATATTACTGTGCCTCCTGAATACGGCAACATTAAAAAAATAATGATTGGAGGAATGGGTGGGTCAGGAATATGCGGTGACATAATTGAAACACTTTTCTCTGATAAATTAAAAATGCCTATTGCAGTAGTAAAGGATTATTATCTCCCATCCTTTGTAGATTACACGACACTTTCAATTATTATCAGCTATTCAGGGAATACAGAGGAAACTCTCGCATTAATGGATCAATGCATCAAAAGAAATTCAAAGATCATTGCCCTCTCAAATGGCGGGGAAATGATGATGAAAGCGGAAAAGGAAGGGATTCCATTCATTAAAGTCAATGATAGTTTAATGCCAAGGACTGCTTTAGGAAATCTTTTGAATCCGCTTCTACATATCTTTAAAACACTTTTCCCAAAAACAGTCGATGAATCAGAGATAAAGGAGACAATCAATCAGCTTCAAATATTTAAAAGTATCTATACTCTTTCGTCACCAACTCAAGAAAATAACGCCAAAAAGTTTGCTTTGAAGATCAAAGACAGTGAAATTTTCGTATTGGGATCAAAAAAACTGACATCAGCTTCAGCGCTACGATGGAAAACTCAATTCAATGAAAATTCTAAAATCAACATCTACTACAACACCTTTCCTGAATTGTGCCATAACGAAATAATCGGACTTGTCGATGATCCGGAAAAGAAGGGAAAGAATATAGTAATATTTGCTCTTCGTTCAACAGAAGAAAGTCCATTGCTGAAAAGGTCTATGGATGTTGCGCTCGATATATTCAGAGAAGCAGGACATGAGGTAATAAATGTGTGCGGAAAGGGAGAATCACGCTTATCCTGTCTTATCACTCAATGTTATTTGGGCGATTGGATTAGTTACTATTTAGCTATCCTAAGAGGAGTCAATCCTACGCCCGTTGATTCTATTGATATGTATAAACAAAAGAAAAAAGAATTGGTTATTCAATAAGTTATTTTATAATTATTAATGTATCACATTAAAAAAAGGCAGTCATTACGACTGCCTTTGAAATTGGTATGTCTGCTTAATTATTTATTTAATTCTTTTGTATTTGACTGTCTTTGCCATCTTCTGTCCACTGTCATTGACATAATACATCTTGAGCCCTATTCTTCCCTTCCTTCTCAAATAAACTCTTACATTGTCACTTGGTATTCCACTGTTGGGGATTTCCGTAGGATCCATTCCTCCTTCACCTAAAAGGGTAATAGTTGCCATTTTTCCGCTGTTATCAACTTTCCCTGTAAAGGTTAGAGGTAAAACAGTCTGGCCATTGAGCTTTGTTTTAATCTGACCTGAAAGTGATGTGCCATCCTGCTTTATCTTGTAATAGACTTTGTAAGTTATACTATCCTGAGTAATTTTACCTACAAATTTTCCTTGAAAGGGTTTCTTCTTTTTGTAGCGGTACGACTTCTGCGCCGCATCTATATTCATAGCAAAACAGAGAGCAAAAGAAATACCTATTGCCAAAAGAGCTTTTTTAAATTTCATAGGCAACCTCCTAAGTTAAAATTTGTTCCAAAAGCAAATAATAATCGTTCTTTCATTATATAACCTTAAAATTTATAACTTAAGCTAATCGATGTCAGATTGGCGAATGTTCTGTATTTTGCATCAAAATCAAACATATTATTGAATCCTGCCTTGGCTGTATGGGTAGATGCAGTTTCAAAAAAGAGAGCCATATTTGAAATATCAAATGTCCATTTCTTCCACCTGTAGCCAAAACCAACTGTTATTGCATGCTTATCGCTGTCAGGCACTAATGGGTCAAGACGATTGTTTTTGATACACGATGGGTCATAGGCATATCCGGCTCTTAATGAAACATTGTCGTTCAGTTTATAATCCATACCTACACGGTAAGTAATCGTATCCTTCCAGTTGGCATTTAAATCAACGCGATTGACCCTCTTGTCCTTGAATCTGATTCTAATTGTATCAAATTGGGACCAACCACGCCAATCAATATCAAATTCCAATGTCAATTTTTCATTAGGTGCAAAGGAAATGCCCGCTAGCAATTGAGGAGGCATTGTAATCTTTGATGCCACATCTGAATTATAATTCAAGGCATTGACTACAGCAACAAGAGGGCTCAACGAACTATCAGCTTTCCTAAATTCAGCCCTTCCAAAGTATCTTATTCTTACAGGAGAGCGATAGGATAACCCAAACTTTACCTTGTTATTTATCCTATATAAAAAACCTGCATTTACTCCTGCGCCGCCGCCATCTCCGCGCAATCTTGAATGTCCCTCAACACCTTCCAAAAAACCTTTAGGAAGCGTTGTGCCATTTGCTTCTGCTATCTTTCTATATGAAAGGCGGCTGTTTAAATTGATATCCGAGTAAGCACCAATTACACCGAAAGCAACAGAAAGTTTTTCCGTAGGTTTCCAGGCAAATACTGGATTAAAAAAATATGTTCTAAGCAAAGCATATGTAACAATATGGCGGCCGGGCCAATTACTCTGCCAGTCAGATGCAAGGCCATAGGGCTGATAAAAACCAAATCCTGCTGAGAACTTTTCATTTATTTTTCCTGTAAGATAAAAATAGAGAGGAGTATCAACTCTATCTTTGTTCGAACTTTTGTCTCCTCCGCCCGGTTTATCATATGTCGTTTGCACTGTAACCAAAGTTGTACCCAATTTCACATTTATACCATCAAGCTGGGTAATACCGGCAGGGTTATAGAAGATAGCAGAAGGATTATCAGCCCTTGCTGCAAATGCTCCTCCTGCACCCATTGCCTCTGCGTCCTGCTCGCCGATGATAAAACCATTTGCAAAGCTTTTTCTTGCAATAAAAGGTAACAATAAAAAAGCTACAATCAATAATGTTAATGTGACATCAATTCTTTTCATCATATACCTTTCTTGGTTTAGTTAAAAATAGCAGTTGAACGCTTTTGAATAGGCAAAATTTGTGCCAAAAAAAAATTTTTTTTATTATACTAACTAACTTACTGATTTTTAAATAAATTTTTTTTGTTTTGGTCTTGAATTTTTCAGGTAGGGGAATTTTAATGCGTTTCTTTTTTGACGGATAATAATGGACTGTGTCAAATGATAAACGATGGCAGCCCTGCATTACTTCGAAAAAAATTCATGGGGCACGGTGGGGAAATTATTTAAAATTTCTAAAAAAATTATCCACAGCGATAGCAAACGCCCATTCCACCTTGAGGACATTGCCAATCTATTGCATTGTCTGTGCATGCAATTCTACATGTGCCGCATTCAAGACAGTTTTCAAATGAGATATGCACCTTGTCACTCCCCTCTTCCTCTTCATAAACCTTTGCAGGACAGATTGTAAGGCATACCCTTTCAGTAGAACATTTTGGACAAATCTCATGATTGATTTCGATGTGGCTATCCTTTGAAAGATTGTATTTTACTGTAAAAAGTTTATCTTCAAGACTTAGTTTCTTTAGCTCTTTCAATGCATCCTCTATCTTCATAACATCACCTTTCTTGCTTTATTCATATCCCATAACATTCTAATAAATCTCACATCTTTTATCAACCCGCCAATTACATCCTTGCGGATTTCCTCTTTCGGTTTTTCGCTGATTGTAAAGTATTCCACTAAAGTATCAACCATTTGTGTGGGATAATCATTCAAGACTTGAGGATTTTCATGTAAAAACTTTGCCGTTTTTCTAAACTTCTTAAGGTCCTTCATTACGAAGCTGTCATTCAGCTTATCTACATAGAGAGAAAGTGTTTCTGCTGAATAATCGCCCTTTTGCTTTGCAACAACGGCTGTCTCTCCTGCCATTACACCTGAAGCCATTGCAAGGTTTGAGCCTTCATGATAGTGGGAAGTATTGACAAATCCTGCTGTGTCGCCAACAAGCATTATTCCATCAGCCACAAGTTGGGGGAGTTTATCATATCCAAACTCAGGAATCATATGAGCGGCATATTCAATCGTTTCACCGCCTCTTAAAAGATTTTTGATTGCAGGATGCTCTTTGAACTTATCTAAGATATCATTTGGATTTACTCTTTTTTTGGTAAAATCAATAATCGAACAAGATATACCCACAGACAAACTTTCTTTATTTGTATAAATAAATGCGCCCCCAACCATACCGTCAACGGCTTTACCAAAATACTCGATTGCCACACCTTCATTACCAGATACACCAAAACGGTCTTCGATGACAGCAGAAGGGAGAGCTATTACTTCCTTTACTCCTGTTACCATATCATGAGGTTCAGGTTTCTTTTTCAGACCTGCTTTTTCAGCAATCAAGGAGTTTGCACCTTCAGCGCAGATTACGACATCTGCATACATTGGTCCTTCCTTGTCAGTCACTACGCCAACAACTTTATGTCCTTCCTTGATTACATCCACAACGGTAAATCCACTGAAAACGAAAGAATTTTCATTAAAGATAGATTCTGTTTCTTCAGCAAACCATCGGTCAAACTTCGACCTCAAAACAGTAAAGGTATTGTTATAAGGGGGCTTATTATATCTTTCAGTCTTAAATTCAAGGGCTACCTGTGTATCATCTGTAAGATATGCAAATTTTCTTGAGATGACATTTCTTTCTACAGGGGCTTTTTCCCAAAAGTTAGGAATCAATTTATTCAAGATAGTTGTAAATAGAATTCCTCCGAATAGGTTTTTTGAACCGGGATATTCTCCCCTTTCAATGACAGCAACATCCATTCCTGCTTTTGCCATCACATAAGCGGCACACATACCTGAAGGTCCGGCGCCTATAACGATGGCATCAAATTTTAATATCTCTTCATCACCCATTGAGCTGTCTCCCCTTTTATCTCTTTATTTTAATTGAAAGACCAAAAACAACCTATCAAACAAGGGATTTAACTGCTGACAACCTTCTTCACCTCTTCAGTCAATGCAGGAACTACTTCAAACAAATCACCTACGATACCATAGTCGGCAACCTGAAATATCGGGGCTTCAGGATCTTTATTGATTGCCACGATGCATTTTGATGATGACATGCCTGCAAGATGTTGAATTGCCCCTGAAATACCACAGGCAATATAAAGTTGAGGTGATACAACCTTTCCTGTTTGTCCTACCTGTTGCGCTTGAGGCATCCATCCTGCGTCAACAGCAGATCTTGATGCTCCCACAACACCGCCAAGCACATCTGCAAGCTCTTCCAAAATCTTAAAGTTTTCCGGACCTTTCATTCCTCTGCCACCGGAAACAATAACAGATGCTTCAGTTAGGTCCATCTTTCCCGATGCTGAAGCAACAATCTCTTTAACTATTGCTTTCAGAGAATCACCTGCAACGCTTACTTCAGACTTTTGCACTTCTGCATTTTTACCTTCTTCTTTTTCAGGCAAGGGGAAAACATTTGGCCTCAAACTTATTATAAAAGGTGTTTTTGATGACTTGACTTTAATCAAAGTCTTACCGGCATACACAGGCCTTGTTGCAATAATCGAGCCATCACTATTTTCCACAGCAATTGAATCAGCGGCAACAGCGCTTCCAGTTATTGCTGCACAACGAGGAGCAAGGTCTCTTCCCATTGAAGATGCAGGCATCAGAATGACATCGGCTTCATTCTTCTTTGCTTCTTCCACTACAATATTGGAGTAAAGCTCTCCTGAGTAATATTTCAAAGAATCATTGTCTGCAACTATGACCTTATCAGCGCCATATGCGCCGAGCTCTCCAGCAATTCCTTCAACACCAGAGCCGATTACAAGAGCTATTGTTTCGCCGCCTGTCTGATTTGTTATATTTTTTGCTGCACCTATTACTTCATAAGCGCTCTTCTTAAATTTTCCTTCTCTTTGTTCTGCAAAAGCCAAAATGTTATTGCCCATTTATTTATCCTCCAAAATCTCTTTATCAAATTTTTTTCATTATCTTGTTTAAAGGACTTTTGCTTCAAACTGAAGCAGTTTCACCAATTCAGGTACTGCATCAGCACCTTCACCGACAATCTTTCCTCCCTCTCTAGCAGGGGGTATTTCCATCTTGATTACTTCAATAGCTCCTTCTGGAATTTGAGCTTCCTGTTCATCAAGTTTCTTCTTTTTCGCTGCCATTATTCCTTTCAATGAAGCATATCTTGGCTCGTTCAGTCCCTTTTGAGCTGTAAAAATGGCAGGAAGTTCAACTTCTACCACCTCTTCTCCGCCTTCTATCTGTCTATTTGCAACAGCTTTGCCATCAGAAACTTCCAATTTTGTAATCACACTCACACAGGGAATACCAAGTAGTTGGCCAACCATAGGTCCAACTTGCGAATTGTCATAGTCAACACCCTGCTTCCCCATCAAGATAACATCGGGATTTAGTGCTTTGAGTCCCTCTGCCAAAGCCGTAGCTGTTGACAAAGAATCAACAGGTTTTTTATCACACTTCAAAATAACAGCTCTGTCTGCACCCATTGCCAAAGCATTTCTTACCACTGGTGCCGCTTCAGATGAATCAAGTGTCAGAATTACTACTTCACCGCCAAATTTTTCTTTCAACTGCAATCCTGCTTCAATTGCATATTCGTCATATGGATTGATTACATACTCAATTCCGCTCTCATCAATACCTGTTCCATCGCTATTGATGCGTATTTTTGTCGCCGTATCCGGAACTCTTTTCATACAAACTACTATATTCACCCTTCATCCTCCTTCTTTTATTGACTCATATTTTTTTACTATTATTACGAAAACTTGGTTGCTCTTATAATATGATGTATTAAAT
>RFHX01000235.1 GCA_003695725.1 Candidatus Schekmanbacteria bacterium | reverse complement strand
TACTTGAGGTTGTCTTTTAATTTAAATTGTAAGGATAAAAGAAAAAATGGAACAGGTAATACAGTATCCAGATGAATTGAGGAAGTATGAGTTTCTTGAAGAATTGCCGGCTGCCAAAGTTCTGGAATGGGCTTTTAAAGAATATGGGAAAAGAGCTGCAATAGGCACAAGCTTGCAGAAAACAGGCACTGCTATAATCGACATCACTTCCAAAGTCGTAGATGAATTTCGTGTTTATTTTGTTGATACGCTCTGCCATTTCAAGGAAACATATGAGCTTCTTGAAGAGATTGAGAAAAGATACAATATAAAAATTGAAAGATATACACCTGATAAGGAAAAGCTCGAAGAGCTGCAGAGAGAGTTTGGCCAATTTCCCTATTACTCTAAATTTGGACGAAGCCGATGCTGCAGAATAAAAAAGGTTGAACCAAATGAAAGGGCACTGAAAACCCTCGATGTATGGATAAGCGGGCTTCGTTTTGATCAATCAGAATTTAGAAAATCCAATGCAAGAAAGGTAGAAATAATAGAAAGGGAAGGCAGAAAAATCTTGAAAATAAATCCCCTCTACGATTGGACAGAAAAGGATGTAGATGAATACATAAAAAAGAACAATGTTCCCTATAACAAACTTTACGACTATAAATCTCCATATGGAGAAGTGTATAAAGTAATCGGTTGTCAACCTTGCCATATTCCAATCTTCCCAACACGGCACAAGAGGGCTGGTAAATTTCCTTGGGAATGCGGCGAAAAAGAATGCGGCATTCATATCGACGGAAGCGGCATCTGATATCAATACAGCTTACAAAACAAAAGGTTTGAAATCTTCTTGAAGAGAATTCCCACAATGTGATAGATTTGACTAAAAATCCTGCTCATAAAAAAGCTTGAAATTTAAGCTTTTTTGAGGCTCTATGAATGAATGATTACAAGTCCTCCTTTTTTGCTTCATCTTTAAGATTTTTCATAGAAAAAAGACGCTTTTTTGTAATTGCCATAGCTATCCTGCTTTTTTTAATCATTTTGAACCTGCCTCTTCCGCAAGGATTAACTTCTGAAGGCAGAAGCGCCATAGCGGTTTTTGTTCTTTGTCTTACCTTTTGGGTAACAGCCGTAATCCCTCTTCAAATAACAAGTCTGCTCGCAATAGTTTTGCTTCCAGTTTTAAATATAATGACAAGTTCTGAAGCATATGCGCTTTTTGGTAATAAAGCAGTTTTCTTTATATTAGGAGCATTTATTCTTGCTGCCGCAGTGATGAGTTCAGGACTTTCAACACGTCTTGCACTGCTTGTACTAAACCGTTTTGGTAATTCACCTCTTCAGCTTCTTTCCTCTCTCTTTCTTGTTACTGCTTTATTCAGCCACTTTATTTCAGAGCACGCCGTTGCAGCAATGATTTTCCCTATCACTCTTGAAATTGCTAGAGAGTTGAAACTCCAACCGTCAAAAAGCAGTTATGCAAAGGCAATCTTTATTGCCCCTGCTTGGGGATGTATAATTGGTGGTATAGGAACATTTTTAGGAGGAGCAAGAAATCCTTTAGCGGTCGAGATATTATATGAATCAACAGGCAGTTACATAGGTTTTTTCGAATGGATAAAAGCAGCATTTCCAATAGTATTTATCAATCTCCTCTTCGGATTCTTGATTCTTTTACTCTTCTTCAGAATTGATATAAAAGACACATCACCTGCTAAGAAGAATTTGGAAAAGAAAATAAAAGTGTTGGGGAAGATGACCCAAAGGGAAAAGCTGATTTCAATTCTTATGTTAGCCACTATAACAGCTTGGATGTTTTTCAGCAAAACAATTGGTATTGCAAATATAGCCATTATTGCAGTTGTATTGGTATTTCTCTTTAAACTTGCTAAATGGAAAGATGTTGAAGAGAATGTAAATTGGGGAATTATATTGATGTATGGAGGTGCTATCTGTCTTGGCTTTGCACTTGAAAAAAGCGGTGCAGCACTTTGGATAGCCAATTTTTTTATCGGAAATTATATAAAAAGTCCTTTTTGGTTAATTGTCATTATTGCCGCTGTCTCCCTTTATCTCACTGAAGGTATAAGCAACTCTGCAGTCGTTGCCATTATGATGCCTCTCGGGATTAGTCTTGCAAAACAATTTGGCATAGATGCCCGGGTAATGACATTCGCAATAGCCATTCCATCAGGACTTGCTTTTTGTCTACCTATGAGCACACCGGCAACGGCAATAGCTTATTCATCAGGCTATGTAAATATCAAAGATATGGTATTACCCGGTTTTATCCTTACAATAATATCACTTTTAAATGTTATTCTTATATCAAAAATCTATTGGCCCTTTATAGGACTTATTTATTGATGGAAGAAAAACTTAAAAAAATAATGCTTATTCT
The DNA here is from genome assembly GCA_003695725.1 of Candidatus Schekmanbacteria bacterium. NCBI lineage: Bacteria > Candidatus Schekmaniibacteriota > Candidatus Schekmanbacteria bacterium. Next base: position 6,999 of record RFHX01000235.1, on the reverse strand, counting down.
CTCGTCAACAAGGCAATCACCAAGAGCTGTCGATTATGCCATTGAAAAAGCAATTGAGAATAATGCAGAAATTGAAATTCTTTTCATCATCGATGTCAATATCCCCGACCTCGTTTTTGAAAAGATGCGAGAGACAGACCTTTTGCCTGAAAGACAATCAAAAGAACTTTATGAAACAATATTGAGAGAATACCGGCAAAGAGGATATGCATTGATAGAAAATATAGAAGCACAAATGAAAAATAAGGAAATTTCATATTCCGTGTTTATTGAACGAGGAGATTTTGCAGAAGAAGCTTTAAAGAAAATCGAAGAAGTTTTACCGGATCTTGTAATTCTGACAAGAAGCAAAAAATCTAAAATCTCAAGATTCATTTACGGCTCATCCGTAGATTATCTCATTCGGAAATCTCCCTGTAAAATAAGGATTGTAGAAGAATAACAAAATGACAAAATACAAAATCCCTTATAAAATCGGGGAAAAAAGATATTAAATCATCGAAATCTATTGACAGGCAAGGATTTCAGACTTATAATTTTATTAGAAATTCACCCTTACCACTAACCTGAAAAGGAGGTATCATGAACAAAGGAGATCTTGTAGCAGAAATGGCTAAAGCAGCCAATATCTCCAAAGCAGCAGCAGAAAAAGCTTTAAATTGTTTTATTGATTCAGTTACTAAAAGTCTAAAAAAGGGGGACAAAGTTACTTTAGTAGGGTTTGGCACATTTGGAGTATCAAAAAGAAAAAAGAGAAAAGGCAGAAATCCGCAAACAGGAAAAGAAATTGTTATTCCGGCAAGGAAGGTTCCAAAATTCAGTCCGGGCGCAGCATTAAAGAACAAAGTAAAATAAAAAGTGTCAACATCAACCTTTTTGGTAAGGGTGAAAATTTGGAGGGGATGAAAAAATCATCCCTTCTTTTTTTACCCTACTACATTATATTCACGAATTCTAAAATTAGCGCCCACTGACTCAGCAATGTTTTTGCACTTTTCAATATCAACTTCCTCTAAAGACACAACAGTCAATGTTACATCAGGAATAAATCTTTTTGCCTCCTTAGCAAATTTAATGATCTCTTCATATGCCTTTGGACCGAATTCCGAGGGACAGAGTTTTTCATAAACTTCCGCATTATGAGCATTGAGGCTGATTGATATTCTGTCAACCAGTCCTTCAAGTTCAGGAATTATATTTCTTTTATGGATTAAATTTGCTTGTCCATTTGTGTTTATCCTTACTTTTCCTCCTTTTGCCTTTACCCACTTTGCAACTTCTTTTACTATTGCCAATCTAATCAATGGTTCTCCATATCCGCAAAAGACAATTTCATCATAATTTTTAGGATTCCCGATTTCTTCGATAATTCTTTCTGCTGATGGCTCTTCTCCAAGTTTCAAAAGATGTCCCTTTACAATAGGGTCTTCTTCGCGGCGGCAAAAGACACACTTATTGGAACAGCGATTTGTAACATTCACATAAAGCGAATCTCTTATCCTGTAGGTTATGACAGATTGAGGATTTACGACACCAAGAGAAAAGAGCGTGCTTGCATTTAAAGATGTTACCCTCGCTACATCGCTATTGGATAATCCTTTCAAAAGGGCAATCTCATCGATTATGTATGTGAGAAATGAAGGCTCGTTTCTTTTACCCCTTACCGCTTGAGGAGCAAGATATGGACAATCTGTTTCAAGGACTATTCTCTCCATAGGGACTCTCTTTATGACTTCACGAATGGCATTCGACTTTGGATAAGTGATAGTACCTCCCACGCCAATAAAAAATCCATTATCAAGAATCGTTCTGGCAAAATTGTAATCTCCTGAAAAACAGTGGACAACTCCGCCTGCAATTCCTGCTTCTTCGGACTCTATTATTTCTGAAAGACGACTGTAAGCATCCCTACAATGGATTACTAATGGCTTATTAAGCCTCTTCGCAATATCTATAAAACGAATGAACGATTCTTCCTGTCTTTTGCGCGTTGAATGATTGCGGTAAAAATCAAGCCCTGTCTCGCCAACTGCCACAGCAAGTTTATCCCTTTTGAGGATTTCTTCTATCTCCCTAAAATACTCCTCTTTGGCATTGTCTGTATCATGTGGATGAATCCCGGGAGTAAAAAAAACTCTTTCCTCTTGTTTTGCAATCTTTGCATTTTCTCTTGTCGATAGAATATCAGCAGAGACGGTTATTATTACTTCAACTCCCTTTTCTCTTGCCCTTTTCAATACATCTGGAAGGTCATCTTTGAAATCTGGAAATGAAAGATGGGAATGTGTTTCTATTATCATCTTACTTTTGCGCCGTTTTTTACGACTCCTTCAGGTGTAATGATGGCAAGAGTTTCATCATCACTTGCGGCAAGAAGCATCCCCTGAGATTCAATTCCCATAAGCTTTACCGGTTTTAGATTTGCCACAATTACTATCTGCTTTCCTTCAAGTTTCTCTGCATCATAATGTTGTGCAATACCCGCTACAATCTGTCTAATACCATCTCCATCATCGACTTCAAGTCGAATAAGCTTTGAAGATTTGGGAACTTTTTCAGCCTTTACTATTGTTGCAACTTTCAATTTCAACTTTGCAAAATCATCGATTGTTATCATTTCTTCCTCTTTTCCTTCTTTTTCTTCACCATCAGCCTTCTTCTTTTCATCTTTTTCGATTCTTGGAAAAAGAGCTTTCAGTTTTTCAACTTTAATCTCTCCCTCAACACTCCACAGCTTGGCAAAAGTTATTGGTGCAAGATCAATGATATTGCCTTTCATACCTAAGGATTTCCACATTTCATTAGATTTTGCCGGCATATAAGGATGAATCAATACTGTACATATCTTGAGGCATCTAAAGATGATATTCAGCGCTTTGTCCAGCTCTTCATCGTCTCCTTTCTTTGCCAATGCCCACGGAGCCTTATGGTCTATATATTTATTGACTTCATTTAAAAGGAGCCAGAGTGAAGAAAGCGCTTTGCTGAAGGATAAAGAATCCGTATAGGTTGAAAATTCTTCATAACTCTTAAGCGCTTTTTCACACAATTCTTTTTCCACTCCCTCTGCAAAGGCAGACTCATCTGTAGAAGGTAAAATTCCTTTTCTATATTTATGAATCATCGCAAGAGAGCGTGAAAAAAGGTTTCCTAAATCGTTTGCAAGGTCTGAATTGTAGCGGTGGATAAGAGCTGAATGGGAGAAATCTCCGTCAAGTCCAAAGGGGACTTCTCTCAACAGAAAATAACGTACTGTATCAACGCCAAATTCTTTTGCAAGATGATTTGGTTCAACTACATTCATCAGAGATTTCGACATCTTTTTTCCGTCAATGGTCCACCATCCATGGGCAAATACCTTTTTAGGAGGTTCAATATCTGCCGACATCAAGAATGCAGGCCAATAGACAGAATGAAATCGAAGGATATCTTTGCCGATTACATGAATATCACATGGCCACATCCTTTTGAATTTCTCCTCATCATCAGGGAATCCTGCTACAGTTAAATAATTGATAAGAGCATCAAACCATACATAAATTATATGCTCATTGTTTCCGGGCACTGGAATTCCCCAACGAAATGATGTGCGGCTGATGCTCAAATCACGCAGTCCCCCTCTTACGAAACTTATAATTTCATTCCTTCTCGATTGCGGCTCAATAAACTCCGGGTTTTTTTCATAAAATTCAAGTAGCGGTCTTTCATATTTTGAAAGACGAAAAAAGAAGCTTTTTTCTCTCAATTTTTCAGTCTTTCTGCCGCAATCAGGGCACTTGCCGTCCTGAAGCTGCATCTCTGTCCAAAAGGTTTCACAAGGAGTGCAATACCAGTCTTCATAATAACCTTCGTAGATATCTCCCTTAGCTGAAATTCTCTTGAATATTTCCTCCACTGCGCGCTTATGACGCTCTTCTGTTGTCCTAATAAAGTCATCATTTCTTATGTTCAAAGTTTTCCATAGCGATTTAAACCTCTCCACAACCCTATTTGCCAATTCTATCGGCTTTTCTCCCTTTTCCGTAGCCGCCTTTTCTACCTTCTGCCCGTGCTCATCTGTGCCTGTGGAAAATAGCACATCATATCCTTGAAGACGTTTAAAACGGGCAGCTACATCGCAGGCAATCGATGTATAGGCATGTCCTATATGCGGAACATCATTGACATAATAAATTGGCGTTGTTATATAAAATTTTTTAGTCATTTCTCTTCTTCCTATTCCTTCTTTTCAGTTGAAAGACAATATATCCTGTCGTCTATTGAAGACAAAATAATTTCCTTTGACCCATCATTATCAATATCACCAACAGCTGGAGTTGTCCAGATAGGAGCCCGTGAAATAAACTTCCATAAAAGTGCTCCTGTATCTGCCTCTATACAATACAGCGATTTATCAATAGAACCAACAAGCACCTCTTTTTTGCCGTCATCATAAAGCTCAGCCACACGGGGCGCTGAAATATTCGCACTTTGAGTCTTGAATTTCCATATCAATTTTCCATCACTTCCGTTAAGACAATATACAGAATTATCCCATGCAGTAAAAATTATTTCCAGATCATCTGTTCCCACAACATCCTCAACAGCCGCTCGGGCAGTAATATTGTCATCTGCCTCAAAGCTCCAAATCTTCTCACCTTTTCTGCCGTCAATACAGTAGAGATTGTTATCACAGGAACCAAAAATCACTTCCTTGGTTCCATCACCTGTAATATCTTTGACAACAGGAGTTGAAAGTATCTGGTCTCCTGTTTTGAATTCCCAAAGATTCTTTCCATCCTCTCCACGAATGCAATACAAATTTTTGTTCTCACATCCTATCAATATCTCACTTGTATCATCATTATTGACATCTTCAATTGCCGGCGAAGAAGATATTTTTGCAGGCAATTCAATTTCCCAAATCACGCTTCCATCCTTGCCGGAAAGGCTGAATAGACTGTAGCCCGCTGCAGCTATTACATTCATATTGCCTTCACCTGCCGCCTGAAGCACCACAGGTGTGCCAAGTATGTCATCTTTTGCGCGGTAAGTCCAGACAAGCTTCCTTCTTTCACCCAAGAGGCAATAAAGTGTATCGTCTATAGACCCTATCAGGATTTCCTTCCCTCCAACTCCCAATACATCATCGACAGCTGGTGTGGTAAATACTCCCTCTTCTGCTTTAAACCTCCATAAAAGAGAGCCATTCCTTCCATCAAAAGCATAGAGGAATCCCCTTGCATTTGCTGCTACTACATCAAGTATCCCATCATAGTTTACATCGCTTAGTACTGGCGAGGGCTGAACCAAATAGAATTCATTTACGCTATATAGTGATTTTTTCCATACTTTTTTGACGGTTACATCAGGAGATATTACCTTAATCTTGGTGCATCCCCCAAATGCAATAATCAACAAAAAAAATAATAGAAACAGCTTATTCGATTTTTTGAAAACATTTTCAGAAAGCATCATTTACAGCATCCTTTATATTGTCCACTTCAATTATTTTAATAGAATTTTTCACTGCCAGCGATTTCATATTTGCTGAAGGGACAAAAATTCTTTCAAAACCGAGTTTTTCTGCTTCGTTTATCTGAAGCTCGATCCTGTTAACAGCCCTGATTTCGCCAGTAAGACCAACTTCTCCAGTAAACACCGTTCTTTTTTTTACCGGCTTATCTCTAAAAGAAGAAATAATTGCAATAACAGTGCCAAGGTCTGCAGACGGGTCATCAATCTCGGCTCCGCCCACAACATTTATAAATATATCCTCCTGTGAGAGACGCATTCCTACCTTCTTTTCAAGGACAGCAGTAAGGATCGATGTTCGTCTTGCATTGAGCCCCTTAGTAACTCTTTGCGGTATCCCAAAAGAGCTATGCGATACAAGCGCCTGTACTTCTAGCAATATAGGCCTTGTCCCCTCTATTGCACATACAACAGCAGACCCTGCAACCTCCTCACTCTTTTCCGAAAGGAAAATGCTTGAAGGATTTTTTACTTCTACCATACCTTCCTCACGCATTTCAAATATTCCAATCTCATTCGTCGAACCAAAGCGGTTTTTTGCTGTCCGCAGAATGCGGTAATAGTTACCACTATCCCCCTCTATATAGAGCACTGCATCAACGATATGCTCAAGTACTCTTGGACCTGCAATACTGCCATCCTTAGTTACATGTCCAGTAAAAATCACGGGCATCCCCATAGATTTTGCAAGAAACATCAATAGCCCTGCTACTTCTCTCAATTGTGACAAACTGCCAGGTGATGAAGGAAGTTGTGATGTATATACTGTTTGGATAGAATCAATGACAACTGCATTGGGCTTTATCTTTGTTATATGGTCTTTTATGATTTCATAACAGTTTTCTGAAAGGACGAGAATCTTTTCAGCTTTAAGCCCCAATCTTTCGGCTCGAAGTTTTATCTGCGAAGGAGATTCTTCTCCTGAAATATACAGACAGTTAAGCCCGTTTTCTGAAAGTGCATCGAGGGCTTGCAAAAGGAGAGTTGATTTCCCTATACCCGGACTTCCACCAATAAGAATGGTCGAACCAGAAACAAGGCCGCCTCCCAAGACTCTGTCAAATTCTCCGATACCGGTTTTTATCCTTGCCTCTTCATTTTGCTTAATATCTCTAAATGAAAGAGGTTTTGATTTTGAATCCAAAGAAGGAAGTTTAAAGGTAGTGCGTCGAACAGATGTTTCCCTTTCTTCAACAAAACTATTCCATTCGTTGCAGTCAGGGCATTTACCCAGCCATTTAGCCGACTGATATCCACAGGATTGACATTGATAAAATTTTCTTTCCTTCATTACCGCAGTCTTTCAGCTTCCCTACTGATTGAAAAATGTCTTTAAAAGAATATTGTAAGGCAAGATGCTAAGATTGTTGAAGTTATTTGTATCGAAGTGAATACTACAAGTCAAGATTGATTGTTCATACTTTTGATTGTTCAACTCTTCTTTATACTATATCTTCTCTTTCATTAGTATAGTGCGGTCTTACT
>RFHX01000234.1 GCA_003695725.1 Candidatus Schekmanbacteria bacterium | reverse complement strand
GATAGATACCCTCGCATAGAGCAACAAAAAAATATCCCCAACATATTACAAAAAACATAAGTGAAGGCTTCATCAAAATCAAAAATAGGAAAAGAATTATTCCTATCAAAACATTAAAGGGCTTACTTCTCGAAAAATCTATGCCGCCAAGACTTCTAAATTTAAAAGTACTGACCATAAAAAGTGCAACAACATAAACAGCAACGACTGAAATAATTGCTCTGTACCGGAAAAAACCTTCTGTTGATTCCCAATAAGAAAAATAAAAAATAACAAGTGTTGCAATCAATGATGCTGCTGCAGGCGATGGCAGACCTATAAAATAATTCGATTTCTTGCCGGTTGCCTGCACATTAAACCTTGCCAATCTCAATGCCGTACATATTACATACAAAAAAGCTGCAACCCACCCAATTTTCCCATAAGGCCTCAAAGCCCAAACATATACGAGTATTGCAGGTGCTACACCAAAGGTCAATAAATCAGCAAGAGAATCAAACTCCAAGCCAAATCTCGAAGTTGTTTTAGTACTTCTTGCAACTCTTCCATCTAAACCATCAAAAAATGCGCCAAGAATAATTGCAATAGCTGACCTCAATATCCATTTCCTATCTACTGAAAAAACATTTCCTGTCGTAATGTTTATTGCATTTATGGACGCAATAATCGCGTAGAAACCACATAATGCATTTCCTGTCGTAAATAGACTCGGAAGAATAAAAATTCCTCTTCTCATTGTAATGTTCCTAAAATTGTTTTACCTGCTTTTACTTTGTCTTTTACTTTGATTGAAGGCACAAAATTATCGGGCAAATATATGTCAACTCTAGACCCAAAACGAATTAACCCAAATCGCGCTCCAGCTTTTACCTTCTCCCCTTCTTTGACCCAACAAACAATTCTTCTTGCAATCAGACCAGCAATCTGTACGAGCACTACTTTATGCCTTCCCGAATTTAATATTATAGCATTTTTTTCATTATCAGCGGAAGCCTTATCTTTAAATGCGGAAATAAATTTTCCCGAACTATAAATAATCTTTTCCACAATCCCCTCAACTGGCATTCTATTCACATGTACATTGAAAACTGACATAAATATGCTCACCATAATACATCCATTTTTGATATATGGTGTTTCATTAATTCTTTCAACCTTCAATATTGTCCCATCAGCTGGTGAAACTACCAGATTAGAACCTTTTGGAACTTTTCTTTCTGGATCTCTAAAAAAAGCGGTTACAAAAAAAGTTAGCAATGTTAGGAACATATTTAAGGGATATGGAGCTTCGATTATCCATGCTGCAAATGTAACAACTCCAAGAGGAATAATAAATCGAAGCCCGTCCTTTGCCAGCGGAATGTGCATTGCGTCACACAAAATTACTTGTTAACCGGCTTCCCTATCCAAGACATCATTCCTCTTAATTTTTTGCCAACTTCCTCTATTAAATGATTTTCTCCTTGTTTTCTCAATGCTTTGAATACTGGACCATTTGCCTGATTCTCATTTATCCATTCCCGTGCAAATTCCCCTGATTGAATTTCCTTCAAAATCTTTTTCATCTCTTTACGCGTTTCCTCTGTTATGACACGCGGGCCTCTTGTCAAATCACCATATTCCGCAGTGTTGCTGATGGAATAGCGCATATTGGCAATACCGCCTTCATAGATAAGGTCAACTATCAATTTCAGTTCATGAAGACATTCAAAATATGCGATTTCAGGCTGATATCCTGCTTCAACGAGAGTATCAAATCCGGCTCGAATTAGTTCCGTAACTCCTCCGCAAAGGACTACCTGCTCGCCAAAAAGGTCTGTTTCCGTTTCTTCCTTGAAAGTCGTCTCGATTACTCCTGCCCTTGTCGCACCAAGCCCCTTAGCATATGCTAGAGCAATCTTTTTTGCCTGCTTCGATGCATCATTCTGAACAGCAACCAATGCTGGAACACCCTTGCCTTCAGTATATAGGCGCCTTACAAGATGTCCCGGGCCTTTAGGCGCCACCATAACAACATCCACATCTTCTGGAGGTTCAATCTGATGAAAGTGAATATTGAATCCATGAGAAAAACCGAGAATATCTCCTTTCTTCAAATTGTTCTTTATAGAATTGTGATAAATGGAGCTTTGAAATTCGTCTGGAACCAATACCTGAATATAATCTGCTTTTGCGCTTGCTTCAGCCGCTTCGAAAACTTCAAAACCGGCTTTTTTTGCCTCTTTCCATTGTTTTGAACCTTTAAGTTCGCTGACTATGACATTTAGCCCGCTATCTCTAAGATTTTGCGCTTGCGCATGGCCTTGACTTCCATATCCTAAAATAGCGATTGTTTTTTTCTTTAGAAACTTCAAGTCAGCATCCTTTTCATGATAAATCTTAAGCATACCAATTAATCCTCCATTAAATTATTTTTTGCTTTTGCTCCCTCTACTCATTGCAACACATCCGGTACGGGCAATTTCCTTAATGCCGAAAGGCCTCAACAAGTCAATGAGGGCATTTATTTTGTCATTGTCTCCAGTTGCTTCCACAATAAAACTGCGTGGAGCAACATCTATTATTTTTGTCCTAAATATATCTATTATCTGCATTAATTCAGAACGCACCTTTGGTTCTGCATTAACTTTAATTAAAACCATCTCTCTATCAACATAATCTTCTCCTGTCAAATCGGTCACTTTAATGACATCAACAAGGCGTCTCAACTGTTTTATCACCTGCTCTATTATCTGGTCATCGCCTGCCGATATGATTGTCATTCGAGAAACTGTTGGGTCAATCGTTTCTCCAACAGAGAGCGATTTGATGTTAAAACCCCTTGCTGAAAAAAGGCCCGCAACTCTTGCAAGAACACCAAATTTGTTTTCTACCAATACAGAAATAATATGTTTCATTTAATCTACCAAAATATCCTTTACAGAACCACCTGCCGGAACCATTGGGAATACTTTCTCATCCTTTTCTATCTTAACTTCAATGACAACCGGCAATTTAGATTTCAATGATTTCTTGAAAATATCAATAAATTTTTTTTCATCATCTACATAATACCCTTCAGCCCCTAAACTTTCAGCTAATTTTACAAAGTCAGGATTAAAGTCGAGATCAGTGGCATAGTACCTCTTTTTATAAAATATAGTTTGATACTGTCTTACCATTCCATAGCTGTTATTGTTTAAAACTATAGAAATAAAAGGGACACCGTAAGTCTTGGCAGTCGCAATCTCCTGACAATTCATTTGGAAACTACCATCTCCTGAAATATTGACGACAATACTTTTTGGATTTGCCATTTTAGCACCAATTGCAGCAGGAAGTCCATATCCCATCGTTCCCAATCCGCCTGATGTAAGCCAAGTGCGCGGTTTTTTAAATTTGAAATACTGTGCAGTCCACATTTGATGCTGGCCCACATCAGTCGTTATTATTGCACTGTCATCTGCCAATTCCGATATTTTTTCTATCACCCATTGCGGTTTCAAATACCCTTTTTTTCCATCACCATAGAGCAAGGGATGCTTCGCCTTCCATTTTTCAATCTCTTTGAACCATTCAGTCCTTTTGGGTTTCGATTTAATCCTCTTTTTAACTTCTTCGTTCAGATGCTTCAGGACCTCTTTAACATCGCCTACAACCGGGATATCTACCGTGATATTTTTACTTATTGCAGAGGGGTCAATATCAATATGAACAACTGTGGCATCAGGTGCAAATTTATCAATCCTGCCCGTAACACGGTCATCAAACCTTGCTCCCAAAGCAATAATCAGGTCTGAATTATTTGTCGCCATATTTGCCCAATAGGTGCCATGCATTCCAAGCATTCCGAGAAACAACTTGTCATTTGAAGGGAATCCACCCAATCCCATAAGAGTAGAAGTTACAGGAATATTGAGCATATGTGCCAACTCTTCAACTTCTCTACTTGCATTTGACAAGATTACTCCACCACCCATATAGATTACAGGCCTTTTCGCCTCGGAAAGCTTTACTGCAATCTTTTCAATCTGCTTTGGATGCCCCTTAAGATTTGGATTATAACCTCTTATGGAAACCTTTTCAGGATATTCAAATTTAGTTTTTGAATGTATAATATCCTTTGGAAGGTCAACCAAAACCGGACCAGGCCTTCCTGTTGAGGCAATATAAAAGGCTTCCCTTATAATCCTTGCAAGGTCCTTAATATCATTTACGAGATAATTATGCTTTGTAATTGTTCTCGTTATACCTGCAATGTCTGCTTCTTGAAAAGCATCATCGCCTATCATAGTTGTAGGAACTTGCCCTGTAAAAGCAACCATCGGTATAGAATCCATATAAGCCGTTGCCAAACCAGTTACTATATTAGTGGCTCCCGGCCCTGAAGTTACCATACATACACCTGTCTTTCCTGAAACGCGAGCATAACCGTCGGCTGCATGCGCCGCGGCTTGTTCATGTCTGCAAATGATAAAATCGATAGGAGAATCATGCAATACATCGTACACGTCGCATAACACGGCTCCGGGAAGTCCAAAAATATGCTTTACATTCTCCCTTTCAAGGCACTCTACAATTATTTCAGAACCTTTCTTCAACTCCCACTCCTCGAAGACTTAAATCTTTTTAACGATAGCTCCGGTATTTGCAGACTGTACAAAAGAGGCATATCTTGCCAAATATCCTTCAGTAATTTTTGCTTTAGGGTGTTTTATTTTACTCAGCCTCTTTTTGAGCTCACCTTTGCTTATGAGAAGATCTATTTTTCTATTTGGAATGTCTATAGATATTATATCTCCATTTTTGACTGCGGCAATAGGTCCTCCACTTGCTGCTTCAGGAGAGATATGACCAATACACGGGCCTCTCGTCCCACCTGAAAAACGACCGTCTGTAACAAGAGCAACCTTATCGCCTAAACCTATGCCTATTAAGGCCGCTGTAGGCAGCAGCATTTCTCTCATCCCTGGGCCTCCGCGCGGACCTTCATATCTGATGACAACAACATCTCCTGCCTTTATTTTTTGTCCCGTAATTGCTTTGATTGCCTCCTCCTCTGAATCGAAAACCTTCGCCTTACCTTTGAATTTAAGCATTGATTCTACAACAGCACCTTGTTTGACTACTGCACCATCAGGTGCCAGTGTCCCTTTCAAAACTGCCAATCCCCCCTCCGTATGATATGCCTTTGAAAGGGGTCTTATCACATCCCTATCGTAAACTTTTGCAGATTTGGCTATTGCCTTTATGCTTCGCCCGGAAACAGTAATATTGTCATATAATTTATCTTTGAGAGTATGCAAAACAGCAGGTATTCCTCCTGCATATTCAAGGTCTTCCATATAATGATTGCCTGCTGGCTCAAGAAGAGTTATATGCGGAATTTTTTTGCTCAACTTGTCAAATTCCTCAAGCTTCAAATTTACACCTGCTTCATAAGCAATAGCAGGCAAATGCAGAGTTGTATTTGTTGATCCGCCAAGAGCCAAATCAACTATGATTGCATTTCTAAAAGCATTGATATTTAGAATTTTTCTTGGTGTAATTTTATCCTTTATCAGTTTAACAATCCTTTCTCCTGAATCTAAGGCGATTCTTCTCTTTTTTGACAATCCTGCAAGACCTGTTGCACATCCGCTTAATGACATACCCATAGCTTCTGTGAGGCAAGCCATTGTATTAGCTGTATAAAGCCCTTGACAAGAGCCAGGTCCGGGACATGCTTCCATTTCAAGCTCGCCAAGTTTTCCCAAAGATATTTCTCCGCTTTTGCATCTTCCAACACCTTCAAAAGTATCTCTTACCAAGGAAAGCTTCTTTTTCTCGAGTCTCCCTGTGATCATAGGTCCTGCAGTCAAAACAATTGAAGGCACATCGAGCCTTGCTGCCGCCATTAGCATACCAGGGGTAATCTTATCACAATTTGTAATCATAACGAGGCCATCTAAACTGTGGGCTAAAGTAACTGACTCAATTATATCTGCAATCAACTCTCTCGAAGGTAGTGAATAACTCATTCCTTTATGCCCCATAGCAATGCCATCGCAAATGCCTGGTACGCAAAAAATAAAAGGGTAGCCTCCTGCCGAATGGACTCCTTTCTCTACAAATCGTTCTAGGTCACGCATTCCTATATGGCCGGGAATCAAATCAGTAAAACTTGATACAATACCAATAAAGGGCTTTTTAAAATCGCTTTTTCTAACTCCTGTTGCATGAAAAAGCGCTCTATGAGGCGCTCTCTCTATTCCATCTTTTACTTCTCTACTTTTCATAAAGAAATCTCCATATGACTATTTCATTGATTTTGTAATGATTTCTACAACAAACTGAAGATACAATGCAAGTATTAATAATTGGTGAAGGGAAAAAACTGATTTTTATATTATTTGTGAAAATTAGACCGTAGAATTCTTTGCATATTCTCTAATTATGCTTTCCATACGGT
>RFHX01000233.1 GCA_003695725.1 Candidatus Schekmanbacteria bacterium | reverse complement strand
GTACTATAATAAGCACATTGATTTCTTCACAATAAAGGGAGAAGCAACACTTGCCCAGCTTGTAATAGCTAAAGACAAAAATAACGGTATAGAGAAAGATAAAATCGAAGAGGTGCTTATCAAGGCAAAAAATGGGATTCCTCTCCAAGATTTAGAAAATGAATATGAAAATGAATTTGAACTAATAAAATATCAGTATCTTGGAAGTTTTAAAAAAGAAGAATTAGCAGAAGGATTTCAGGATGCTTTTGACTTGAAGCAGAATGAATGTATGTTAATTGAGACACAAGATGGATTTCATATTATCAAACTTCTAAAGAAAAAAGGAGACTCTCTCAAACCCTTTGCAGAAGCAAGTGAAGATATCAAAAATATTCTTTATTCAGAGAAGAGTGAAAAAATTTTGAAAAATTTTATTGAGTCTCTGAAAGAAAAAGCTTACATTGAAAAGAGATTGTAAATTTCCCTTAAATTAGGGAGGTCCAAAAATGGTTGATTGGATTGGAAAAGTTCTAATATGTCTCAAATGCGGAATGACAGTAAAGATTGTTAAGCTTAATGACCCTAAATGGGGTTCAGGTCCAAGTTTGATATGTTGTAATGAAGAAATGAAAGTAAAGAATATACATGATGAATATGAATAATAATAATGAAATAAAATATAAAGTTGGAATGCGTCTGCGCTGTAATATCTGCAAAAGAGAAGTAGAAATATTAAAAGTAGGAAGCGGAAAAATATACTGTTGCGGCCAATTGATGAAGCCGGTATCTCAATAACCTATTTTCTTTCCTGATTTTCCATAATCATCTTTTTTGCATTTTCTGCTTCTTTTGTTCCCGGAAATTTATCGATAGTGACACGAAATGCATTTAAAGCAGACTTTTTATCATTATTTTTAAGGAAGGAATAACCAATTTTCAAATAAGCTGCCGGCGCCTTTGATGAAGAGGGAAATTTTTTTATGAGTTTACCGAATTCGGCTATGGCTTCTTTATATTTCCCCTGAGAATAATAACACTCACCTATCCAATACATTGCATTTGGGACATACTCGCTATTGGGAAATTTCTTTATGAAGTCATTAAATTTTTGTAAGGACTCTTGATAGTTGGCATTTAAATACTCACTATATGCAGATTCATAAAAAGATTGAATCTGTTTCAATTCTTCTTCAGCTACAGTTTTTATAGATTCTTTCTTTTCATCCTTTTTTGCTTTTTTTTTACCTTTGGTTTTATCAGATTCCTTAACGAAGGCAATCTTTTCTGAAAGGTTTCTAATTTCCGATTTCAGATTTAGAAGCTCCTGCCTGATTTCTTTTTCACTTTCATCATCTTTTTTTGTGCTTGTAATCTTTCCCTTAATCTCTGCTATATCCACAGACAAGTTTTCTATATCTGCAGAAAACTCTGCCTGTCTTTTTCTGATATCAGAAATCTTTTCTTCAAATTGAGCTGATATGGTTTCTGCATCGAGTGTAGAAATTTTCTTTTCTATTTTATCTAAACGCTCTTCTATATCTTTGACATCCTTTCTTAAAAGGTCAACATCCTGCTTCAAAGCGCATCCAGTAAAGAAAAAGATTAAAGAAAAAATAAAAAATGATATGGAAATTTTCATTTCCATCTGTTCAAAACTTTTATTCATAAAATACACCTGTCAGAACCATTTTTTATGCTTTGGTTTCTATTTATGAAAATTTAGAACTTGTGCCTCGTTCTATTTAATAACAAAATGAGCGCGCCTATTCTTTGCCCAAGCAATCTCATTATGCCCCGGATCAAAGGGCCTTTCTTCGCCATAGCTGATTGTATCTATTCTGCTGCTATCCACCCCAAGATTGACAAGATACTCCTTGGCTGCATTTGCTCTCTTTTCTCCAAGAACGAGGTTATATTCAACGGTGCCTCTTTCATCACAGTGTCCTTCAATTAGCACATTGACAGAGGGATTCTTTTTCAAAACTTCAGCATTTTTTTCAAGCTTCTTCTTTGCCATTTCTGATAGATCGTATCTGTCAAAAGCAAAGAACACATCTTCAATCTGTGATGAAATCCTTTTGATAAGTTCTTCTCTCAATGCCTCCTCATCTATCTCCTCTTCTGCTTCAACGGGCGCTTCTTCTTTTACCTCTTCCGGAGGTGGTGCAACTTCCTCCTTCTTTGTTTCAGGAGCAGGTGAAGGTGTCTCTTTGACAACCTCTTTCTTTGCACAAGAAGAAATAAGGAATAAAGAAGACAATGCTATGATAAAAAACAATAACAACCGACTTTCTTTCTTCAAATACATATTATTCCTCCCACATATTAAAAGGTTCCTCTATATGATTTTCTCAGTGACCAGTGCGGTTCTGTTTCTTTTCCTATTTTAGCACCAATCTTTTTTTGATTAGTACCATTCGAACTCATTATATATATTTTATATATACCATTTCTGTTCGATGTAAAAGTAATAAATCTACCATCAGGCGACCATGAAGGAGCCTCATCATTGCCCAATCCTTCTGTAAGATAACGCAAACCGGTGCCGTCGCGATTGACGACGGCAATGTGAAATCTGCCATTATTTCTCGATGAAAATGCAATCTTGTCACCCTCAGGGGACCATGCAGGATCAGCATTATAACTTCCTTCATACGACACTCTTCTTATGTTTCTACCATTCAAGTCACTGACAAAAATCTGCGGACTTCCATGCCTGTTTGATGTAAAAGCAATTTTTGTTCCATCAGGTGAAAAGGATGGGGAAACATCTATATATCTGCTTGAAATGATTTTTTCTATCTTATTACTATCCAAATTTAAAATATAGATATCAGGATTGCCGTCAATCGTTATTGTTATCGCCAATTTATTTCCCGATGGCGACCAATCTCCTGCCAATGGCAAAGTGCCCGGAAGAGGAATTCTTTTCTCTTTGCCGGTGCTGAAATCTGCGATATAAAGAGACGGCTTACCGCTTCTGTAAGATGTATATGCAAGTTTTTTGCCATCGCGAGACCATACAGGTGAAGCAATGATTGTATTGTTTTCTCTTACTACCTTTTTGTTTGAACCATCATAATCAGAAACGATAAGTCTTTTTTTACCCTTTGTTTCAGATATATAGGCAATTTTTGATTCAAAAGGACCTCTTACACCAGTTACTTTCTCTAATATTTGGTCAGCAAAGCGATGAGAGATTCTTCTTACATCCTCTGCCCTTCCACGATACCTGCGTCCTAAAACAAATTTCTTTTCCACTACATCATAAAGACGAAATTCTACAGTCAATATATTGTTCTGATATGTAATTTTACTGTTTATATAGATGGATGCATCAATGTCTTCAGGTAGTTTCTGGAAATTCTCCTTCTCCAATACTGTTTTAAAATAAAGGATTTCTTTGACATCAAAATAACCAGAATAATCCAAGTCATCTTTCAGCACCGCAGTTGTCTCTTCTCTAAGTTTTTTGCTCGATTCTTCATCATCTAAAATATATCCTCCAATGATGACAGGTATCTTCCTCAGAAAAGGGGAATTGATATCGATATAAACCTTCGCCTTCACTAATACTGTATTAAAGGATAAAAATAGAAAGATAAAAAACAAAATCGCTCTTTTCAAAAATTCTCTGTTCTTATTCTTCATTCCGGTATAAACCTCACCCCTACTTCTAATATATCGTCTGCTAATCCCTCAGGCACAGGAGGTAATGGATTCGCCTTGATAATTGCCTTCATTGCAGAATTGTCAAAAATATAATTTCCTGAACGCTTTTCAAAACTTCTCTCAATTATCTCACCGTCTTTTCTAATCTTGATTAAAACAATTGCAGTTAATTTGCTTTCATCAACCTCCGGAATATCTGGAAGAATCCAAGATTCTTTTATCTTAAACCAAATTCTGTCATAATATAGGCGAAATCTCATATCTTCGATACTGCCTTTCAATTCCCTGCTCGTACGCAATGCGATTGCTCTTTTCTTTTCCGCTATTCTCTTGTTTTCAACTTCCTTTGAAATACTCTCGATGCTTTCCATCATTTTCTTGAAATCCTCTTCAGTAGAATATTTTTTTTCTTCCTGTGGAGCCCTTGTTTCATTTTTTTCCTTATGCGGCAATTTTTTTTGGGGATTCGGCGGCACGATTTTCTTTACAGCTGCTTTTTTTTGGGGAGGTACTATCTTTTTTTTGGCTTCTTTTTTTACATTTTTCATCAAGTCTTTTTTTTCAATTTTCTTTTCTTTTACATCAAGTTTCCTCTCAATCTTGTCTATTTCTTTCTTTGCAACTGCCTTGATAACAGGTTTAGGTTGTTGGACAATATCCACATATATAGCATCAACAGGAATATAGAGACGTGAACCAAAATCAGAAAACCATACTAACAACAAAAGCACCAAAGAATGGATTATAAATGATACAAAGATGTATTTCTTCTCTATTTTTAGCGCAGGCATTTCTTTTATCTTTCATTATTCAATGCCTTCCTGTTCCTCCTCAGTTACCATTCCCAACCGCGATATACCAGCTCTTCTTGCTGCGGCCATTATCTTTACTACGAAACCATAAGGCACATTTTTATCTGAACGAAGATAAAGGTTCTTAGCATTCTTCTTTTCTGATAATTCTCGCAGTTTTGAAGGTAAATCTTTAAGAGAAACAGGTTCTTTATTTAGAAGGATAGTTTTATTTGCGGTAATCGTTAATATCAATTCCTCATTACTCAACTCAACATTTTGTTTTGAATTTGCCTCCGGAAGATCAACATCGACACCTTGAAAAAGCATAGGAGCTGTAACCATAAAAATGACAAGAAGTACGAGCATTACATCCACAAAGGGAGTAACATTGATATCCGACAAAGTTGACATCTCAGATTTCATTGGCTCCATAATTACTGCCTTCCTGAATCCTGCATAAGATATCTTTTAATGATATTCAGAAAATCAGAGGAAAAATTGTCCATCTGGCTGGAAAAAACTCTTACTCGCCGCAAAAGATAATTATAGGCAACTACTGCCGGTATTGCCGCAACCAAACCGATAGCTGTTGCAATCAATGCTTCTGAAATTCCAGGCGCAACTACTGCAAGAGAAGCTGACCCTTTTAATCCTATCCCATGGAATGAAGTCATAATGCCCCATACAGTACCAAAAAGACCTATAAAGGGAGCTGTGCTTCCTGTCGTAGCAAGGAAAGTAAGCGCACTTTCAAGTTTAGTAATCTCTGAAACAGTTGCCCGCCTTAATGCCCTGCTTATGTTATCGATTCCATCTGCACTGCCGGCAATCATTCCTCTTGGAGAGACTGTATTATCTTTTTCATCTTGGGCGGACGAATTTTTTTGTCCATTTATTTTTCGAAACTCCTGATAGCCAGTGTGAAATACCTGAGCAACAGGAGAATATTTGAACTGTAAAATATTATCATCAACACTATTCAGATCCCTGCTTTTCCAAAAATATTCTTGAAACTTTTCAGTTTCTTTTGCCGCCCTTCTATAAGTGACGCTTTTGGAAAAGATAATTGCCCATGATATTATTGACATCAATAATAATATTAAGATTACAATTTTTACCACCAATCCGGCTTTTAGAACCAGAAACAATACACTCCCTTCCGGGATAAGAGAAGAGTCAAGTCCAAACATAATCTCACCTTCTATTTTTAGATTGTATATTAAATCTAACTGAAATAAGCTGGCAAGTCAACGAATAGATTAGCGATTGTAAAGGCAAAGTAGAAATGTCAACGGCTTGATGTTATTCAGCTTGCCTAATTTTTGGTAGAGCATAAAACAATGTTAAATCCTATTCCATTCTTCTCTTTGTTGACTATTTTTTAATTCTGACTAAAAGCAGATAACTGTAAATTTCTGAAATTCTCAGACTTAGGTTATGCTATGAATAACAGAGTTGAATGTGGAATAAATTTAAACCCAACGGAAACTAAATGTTTTTCCGGTACCGCTAAAGATTTTTTTGAAGAAATAAAAAACAAAAAAGTATCAAACCTTTCTAATTGTCAGTCCCTTCAAAGCCCTCTCGTTACTTTGTGCCCTATGTATGCGGCATATACTATGCTGTATCGGATAAAAGGGGGAGTTTGCCTTGTCCATGGGCCTTCTGGATGCTCAATGCATCGGAATGTCGTATCCTTCCTTTATAAAGACATCCGTGAAATTTCAACTGAATTATGCAATCCCTTTGAAAATAGAGCATTTACCACAAAGATTGTCGAAGATGATATTGTCTTTGGCGCAGAAGAAAAGCTCTTCAATGCAATATTGGAAATCCATAACCGTCTCAAACCTGAAGTCGTCTGGGTTTTCAGCACTTGCTCTACTGCAATTATAGGTGATGATGTAGAGTCTGTTGTTAAAAATGTCCAAAAGCGAACAGGGAAAAAAGTAAAAGCAATCAATTGCGCCGGTATCAAAGGGTTAAACTGGAAAAAGGGATACCATTTTGCATATAGTCAGCTTATGTCATTAGTAGAAAAGGAAGAAAAAGTTCCACAACTTGTAAATGTTATAAATATGGCATCAATAACTAAAAATGATATGGAAGAAATAAAAAGAGTCCTTTCAATGGCAGGTATTTCAGTGCGTTTTATTCCTTATTATTCATCAATTGAAGAAATTCGTAAATCATCTTCTGCAATAATAAATGCAGTTTTATGCGGTTCAGGAGGAAGATTTTATGCAAAAATGATGAAAGAAAAGTTTGGAATGGAATATGTTTCAGGGCTTCAGCCGATTGGAATTTCAGAAAGCAGAAGATGGTTTATCGAAATTGTTGAAAAAACAGGCTGCAGCAAAAAAGCGGCTGCAAAGATAGAGGAAGAAGCTTTGAAATCAGAAAAAGAATTTAAAGAAATATCTGCAAGATTAAAAAATAAACGCCTCTTTATATCAGGTGGAGCACCAAGAGTTCTATCAATATTAAAATTTTGCCTTGAACTTGGAATGAAACCCATAGGTATTGGATTCTATCATTATGATTTGGAAGAAGCTGGGAGGTTAGAAGAAATTCTAAATAAATACGGTGAAAATCCTTGGATATTTACGGGGCAAAATTACATCGAACAGGAAAAGTTTCTAATAGAAAACAAACCTGACCTATTCATTGGGAATCGAATGACAAAAAACAGAATCCTGCCTCTCAATATCCCTACTGTATCTGTAAATGCTTATGGAAATTGTGCGACACATCTTGGTTTCAGAGGCGCTATCTCCTTTGCGGCAGATATTGAAAAAAGTATTAAATAAAAGAATGTTTTGAAAAACCCGGAGTAGGAATTGAAATAACTATTTCAAGTCCTCCCATATCTGATTTCCTTGCAACAATTTTACCTCCATGCCTTTCAACTATCGATTTTGCAATCGCTAGACCAAGCCCTGTCCCTCCAGTCTGACGCGCACGTGATTTATCTATGCGGTAGAATCTCTCAAATATCGATGACAATTCGCTTTCCGGCACTCCTACTCCATCATCAGCTACACTGATAGTTAGTGAATCACCTTTGAAGGATTCTGCAATAATAATATGTCCATTTTGATTTGTAAACTTTATTGCATTTTCAATTATATTGCTAAGAGCTCGTCTCATTCTGTGAATATCAAGCATAATATTTGGTGTATTATTGTCCTGCTTATATTCTATTTTGATATCTTTTTTTTCTGCCAATGGTTTTACTCTGTCTATAATCTCTGAAATTATATTTGAAGGATTTGAATACTCCAAATTAAGCTCTACTTTATCAAGTTCGAGTTTGGAAAGCTCGAGAAGGTCCTCAATCAGAATATTCAATTCTTCAATCTCTTGAGATATTGTCTGCTGATATTTTTCCAACTGTTGAGGATTATTTCGGTCAAGTGTCATCATTTCAGCTGCAGTTTTAATCCTAGCAAGTGGAGAGCGTAGTTCATGTGAAATATCTGCAGTCAATTCAATTCGTTGGCGAGTCATATCAGCAAGTTTTTTAGACATTTCATTAAAATCTTTGGCAAGTCCGCCTATTTCATCATTCGTCCTAATATCAACCTGATAACCGAGATTTCCGTCAGTCACCATTTTTGTTGCAGTCTCAAGTTTTTTTATAGGGGCAGTAATAAGCCGCGAGAAAAATAGCGCAAGAAGGGATATCACTGCAACTTCAACAAGAATTCCATATTTAAGGTTTGAACGAACCCTTTTTTCACTTATTTTTGGATAACTTATCTGCAATATACCCAAAACTTCGTTATCTACTTTAATGGGAACATATACTTCCACTGTACTGCGAAACCAGCCGCTATAACCACCTTCAATAAGAATACCTTTGGAGAGGATTTCTGATATTTTGTCATAATTTATCACATTTCCGCCATAGACTCTCCCTTTGACGGAATCATAAAGGACTTTTCCCGCTATATTTGACAATCTGATTTTTCTATTTGTCTTTTCTAGGAAGTATTTTATTGAGGGGTTGTCAAGAGCTTCATAATGTCCCTTTTTGCCCGATTTTTTTATCATTCGAGAAAGGTCTTGCGCCGTCAAAAGGGAATCCTTGATAACTGCTGACCGTATATCGACAGAAATCGATTCCGGAGATTCTGTAAAATGATATATAAGAAGAATAATAATTGTTGAAAAAAAGATGTATAAAAGGAAAATTGTAATAACTTTCCAATAGATACCTATTCTCATTCCTGAGCACTGTCCTCAAATTTGTATCCAACACCCCAGACAGTTTTGATATATTGTGGCTCTTTGGCAGTATCATTGATTTTTTGTCTAAGATGGCTGATATGAATATCTACTGAACGGTCAAATGGTGTGAGTTCTCTGCCTCTTATTTCATCTAAAAGCTGATCTCTTGTGAAAACTCTACCCGGATTCATCGCTAAGAGAGCTAATAGAGCAAATTCAGTGGCAGTGAGATCGACTTTTTTATTATCAACGATCACTTCATGCTTCTTGAAATCTATTGAGAATGTAGAAAACTTGAGAAATTCTTTCTTGGTTTTTTCTTTGACACCTGATTTGGAAGACCTTCTTAAAAGAGCCCTCACGCGAGCTGAAAGTTCTCTCAAACTAAAAGGTTTGCTCAAATAATCATCTGCCCCAATTTCAAGCCCTACGACAATATCTGTTTCTTCTCCTCTGGCAGAAAGAATAAGAATTGGAATATTAGATTTGCTTCTTATCTCTTTACACACATCTAAACCATCAACTTTGGGAAGCATCAGGTCAAGAATGATAAAGTCAGGATTTTCCTTATCGAAAAGCTCCAAAGCTTTCTCACCATCATAGGCAGGAATAATTTTATAGCCATCCCTTTCAAGATAATTTTTAACCATCGAAACAAGTTTTGTGTCATCATCAACTAAAAGAATTTTTTTATTCGGCAACTTTCTTCCCTCTTTTTGAAAAAACAAGTTTCTTCTTTTCCTATAATATTTTATATGAAAAATAAAAATTTATACAAAAAAAAAGCGGAAAATCTTGTCAATTTTCCGCTCTCTTTTATTT
>RFHX01000232.1 GCA_003695725.1 Candidatus Schekmanbacteria bacterium | reverse complement strand
ATATATTATATCTTTTGAATCCAATACTCCTTTAAGGGCATTATCAAAATGCATATACAAGGAGAAATAAGATATAATTTCTCCAATTTTTCCACCAACATTATTGCCTGTCCATCCTATCAACCAGAAAAAGAGTAGAATCGCAAAACTCAAAGATGCTGAAATTATCTGATTTTCAGTCAAACTCGATGCTAACAGTCCTACTGAAATGAAAGCGGCACCCAAAAGAAAAAGCATTACATAGCCAAATACAGCTGGCGCAACATCAGGATTTCCAAAAATTTTGAGAAAAATAGGAAACTGCAAAGACGAAATGAGCATAATAGCATAAAAAATAAGGCAGGATAGATATTTTCCCATCAAAATCTGAAAGGTAGAAATTGGCGATGTCATAAGTAATTCCATTGTGCCTTGGCGCTTTTCCTCAGAAATTAAACGCATAGAAATGGCTGGAATAAGAAGCAAAAGGATAATGGAAATATTGCTTAGTAATGGAGAAATAATCCATTCATTCATACTTATCTCTAAGCCAAGCTGGGGGTTTTGCGCCTTAACCTGAAGAAACTGCATAATTTTCAGATTAAAAGCTGATAAAAAGTTGAAGAAGATAAAGCCGTTGATAACAATAAAGAGAGCAAGAATTACATATGCAACGGATGAAGTAAAATAGGATTTCATTTCCTTTTTTATAATCGATGCAACAATACTCATATTGAATTATTGCTCCTTTTCTGTTGTTACCAGATTTATAAATATATCCTCCAAGCTGGCTGAAATTCTTTTTATTTCTTTAATGCCATAATTTCGTTCATAGCAGTATCTGGTCAAATCTTCACGAATATCAACATCTCTCTCAGTTTCTATTACAAATCCATTCGAATCATTTTCATCCTTTTTGACTGAAATGATTCCCTTCAAAGCAGAAGCAATCTCATTTTCAAATGAAGTCGGTGGATTGGACAAAAGTACAAATACTTTCTCACAGCCAATGACATTGCGGGAGAGATTTTCCTGTTTATCAGTAGCGGCTATCTTCCCCTTATTGATAATTATAACTTTGTTGCAGGTCATTGTAACTTCAGGCAATATATGAGTGCTTAAAATTATTGTTCTTTCTCCGCCAAGTTCCTTTATCAAACTGCGTATATCGGTAATCTGCTTAGGGTCCAAACCAATCGTGGGCTCATCGAGAATCAATACTTTCGGATCATGAATCAATGCCTGAGCAAGCCCTACTCTCTGCCTGTATCCTTTTGAGAGATTGCCAACGAGTCTTTTTTTCACCTCTTTAATCCCGCATCTTTCAACGACATAATCAAGCCTCTTCTTTAAGTTGTTTCCTGTCAATCCCCTAATCTTTCCTGCGAATTCAAGGTAGGATGTAACTACCATATCTTTATAAACGGGCGGATTTTCAGGAAGATAGCCTATATTTTTTTTAACCTCCATTGGTTGTTTGATTATGTCATAGCCCGCAACGGACGCCTGTCCCGATGTTGGAGGGATAAAACAGGTAAGCATTCGCATTGTCGTTGTTTTACCTGCACCGTTAGGGCCTAAAAAACCGACTATATCGCCTTTTTCTACATGGAAGGAAATATTGTCAACTGCTTTAATTGACCTATAATGTTTTGACAGTCCCTTTACTTCAATCATCCTTTACCTCTTTTCAACATTCTGGAATTATAAACAAAAAAACCTTATTAAATTAAAGTCTTAATTTAATAAGGATACACATTCAACTAAAATACTCGCTATTTTTTGTAATGGGAATTTTGCAAAAAGTCAATAAATCAAAGCCCCTCCTTAAATTCATCCTTGATTCTCTCTATAAAACTCTTTTTTTTCTTGTTGGAATTTGTCCCCTCGATTTCAGCCAAAGAGCGAATCAATTCTTCTTCTTTCTTTGACAGTTTTTTTGGAACTTTGACGAAAAATTCTACTATTTGGTCGCCTC
Source organism: Candidatus Schekmanbacteria bacterium (assembly GCA_003695725.1). Taxonomy (NCBI): domain Bacteria; phylum Candidatus Schekmaniibacteriota; species Candidatus Schekmanbacteria bacterium. The sequence goes on along the minus strand of RFHX01000232.1, from coordinate 6,960 downwards.
TTCTCTTACTGCCCAAAATTGGCATACCTCTTCCTCTAATCGTAGTCCTGTCTCCATTTTGCGTTCCCCGAGGAACAGTTATTTTCACATTTTCATCATCAATCGTTGGAACTTCTATTTCAGCACCAAGTGCTGCTTGTGGAAAAGAGATGGGAATGCGGCAATAAATATTGTCTTCGTATCTTTTAAAAAATTCGTCTTCCTTCACAAATATAAAAACATAAAGGTCTCCGCTTGGTCCACCTCTATCTCCACCCTCGCCTTCGCCTCTCAATCTAAGTTTAGAGCCTGTATCAACACCGGGAGGTATCTTCACTGAAAGCTTCTTTGTTCTATTGACCTTGCCTCTTCCGGAACATTTTTGACAGGGTTTTTCAATTATAGTACCTTCGCCGCGGCAATGAGGGCAGGTAGTGCTTATACTGAAAAAACCCTGAGAGCGGACTGTCTGTCCGCGTCCTCCGCAGGTTGGACATCTAACAGGGCTTGAACCTGCCGCTGCTCCGCTTCCCCCACAGCTTTGACATGTTGCAAGCACCGCAACCTCAATATCCTTTGTAACACCTTTTGCCGCTTCTCTCAGCGAAATTTCAAGATCATATCTCAAATCAGCGCCGCGCCTTGGTCCTTGCCTTCTCCCTCTCGATGAGGAAAATCCAAAGAAATCTTCAAAGATGTCGCCCAAATTCGAAAAAATATCATCAAATCCGCTAAATCCTTGGAATCCGCTACCTTTCAACCCTTCATATCCATAAGTATCATATATTCTTCTCTTTTCAGGATCGCTCAATACTTCATATGCTTCAGCTGCCTCCTTAAATTTCTCCTCTGCCTCTTTATCTCCCGGATTTCTGTCAGGATGATATTTCATTGCAAGCTTCCGGTAGCTCTTTTTTATCTCATCAGTGGAAGCGTTTCTACCTACATTTAAAATTTTGTAATAATCCTTCTCAGCCAACTTTCATCCTGCCTTTTAAATTACTGTTAACTCACACTATCTTTTTTTTGTGCTAATTCCAACGCCTTTTTGGCAAAAAGTTCTTTGCCCAGCTTTTTGGCATTTTCAGCCAGTAGCTGAGCTTTTTTTCGAATCTCTTCTTCATCCAACACTATTGAAGCTGCCCTTTTAAATATAAAAAAATCGCCATTTTCAATAGAAATGTCAACTAATTGCCTTATCCTCTCTTCATTTTCAGATGCAATAAAAAAATCGAGGGCAGTATCATACATCTCGGCCTCTAAGAACCTCTCTCCATAAGAATTCAAAAGAGCTGGATTTTTGTCTTCACCATAAAGAAGTTTCTGTTTTTCACTATAATCAGGAAATTGATTTTTATTTGCCATTAAATTTGCCTACAATAACTTTTGCCGGTCTTAATACATCGTCATTTATCATATATCCTTTTTCAACTACTTCAATAACCTTATTATCTTCTTCTTTCTTGTCAACTGCAAGGATGTTTAAAGCCTCATGATACTGAGGATTGAATTCCTCGCCCTTAGCATTGATTTCTTTTATACCATTCTTTTCAACCTTTTGTAAAAACTGAGATCTAATCAATTTGATTCCTTCAAGGAAGGAATCGAAATCCTTATTTTTTTCAGCTGCTTCAATACCCCTTTCAAGGTTGTCTAAAACTTCAAGGAAATCTCGCAAAAAAGATGCTTTCCCTTTGAAAACTCTATTTTCGACATCTTTATTCAACCTTATTCTAAATTGTTCTGAATCTGCCTGAAGTTTTCTATATGCCTGAGACAGTTCGAGTAGCTGCTGTTTCTTTTCTTCAATTTCAGATAAAAGTTTTTCAACATAGGTCGGTTTCCTCTTCTCTAATTCCTTCAATACATCATCAGGAATTTCTTCCTCTTTGGTTAAAACAGAAGAGCGCTTGTCAACTACTTTAACCTTTATAGGTGTCCCCCTATCAGTTTTTTCCTCTTTCTCTTTATTATTTTCCTCAATATTTTTATCTTTTTCTATTTCCACCTTTTCCATATGCCCTCACCTGCACAATAATTTTGTTTCATTTACCAAATCAGAATTTTTGAAGTGGATGATATCACTCTGAAACAAATACTTTGACCTTTGCTGGCCTCAATACTTTCCCGTTGAGAAAATATCCTGCCTGTATTTCTTCAGCTATTACTCCATCATTTTCCGAATTGCCTCTTTCAGTCAATACAGCTTCATGAATCTCAGGATTAAATCTCAATCCCTCTGTTTCCATTTTACTAACTCCCTCCTTTTCAAGTAAGGAATCGAGTTGTCTGGAAATAAGATTTATTCCTTCATTAAATTGATTATTATTGTCATTGTCATTCATATGTTCAAGTGCTTTATCAAAATTATCTTTCAACTCCAACACCAAGTTTAATATTTGAATTCTTCCTCTGTTGTAAGAATCTTCCTTTTCTTGATCAATTCTTTTTTTTAAATTTTCATATTCAGCTCTGCTTCTTTTAAGCAAATCTAAATATTCTTCACATTTCTTTTCAGATTCATTCAATTTCTTGAGCAAAGTCTCTTTATCCAATTTTTCATTAGGAAGCTGAACCAATTCTTTTTCTTCCTTATCTCTACTATCTTCACTGTTATTTATAGGTATATGTTTGACCATTTCTATTTACCTTCACATTAAATTTTTTCTTGGATCAAAGTTTGTCAATTTTGAAAAATTTCTGAGCAATTCTTTGGATTCCTCACTCAAATTCTTTGGCACAACGATTTTAACCTCAACAAATTGGTCTCCTCTTACACCGCTTTTAAGACTTGGTACTCCTTTGCCTCGCAGTCTAAATTTTTGTCCTGACTGTGTGCCAGGCGGAATCTTCATTTCAGCTTTACCATCTATTGTTGGAACGGTAATCTTCGCTCCTAAAGCGGCTTCATCTACAGTTATTGGTACAATACAATGCAAATTATCTCCCTTTCTCTCAAAAAATCTATGAGGCCTTACCTTGGTTATTATATATAAATCACCATTTGGACCACCATTGGTTCCCGGTTCTCCTTTTCCTGCAACTCTTACTTTCGAGCCGTTATCTACACCTGCAGGAATCTTGACTGTAATTCTTTCAGTTGTAGGCACTGTGCCTGACCCTCTACAGGTTGTACACACAGATGGATTATAAGTTCCCGTACCATTGCATTGCGTACAAGTTTGCGACATATTGAAAAAACCTCTGCCGATACTTATTTTTCCGCTACCGCCGCATCTTCGGCAAGTTATAGGTGAGGACCCGGGCTTAGTTCCTGTGCCACCGCAAGTTGAACATTTCTTTCTTTTATTTATCTGAAGCTCTGTTTTCAATCCTCGGATTGCATCTTCAAACCCTATTTCCATAGAATATTGAATATCTCTTCCTTTGACTGGTGTATTTCGCCTTCTTCCGGAAGTTGTTCTTTCGCCAAAAATTTCAGAAAATATATCGGAAAAGCCCCCAAAAGATGACGCAAAATCAAATCCTCCGAAACCTGAATTTGCACCTCTACCTGCCGATGAAAATGGGTCAAACCCTTCACCAAATGCCTGATGGCCAAAGGCATCATACTTTTTTCTTTTTTCAGGATCACTTAACACTGAATATGCCTCTGAAATTTCTTTGAATTTGGCTTCTGCAGATTTATCACCGGGATTGACATCAGGATGGTATTTTCGGGCAAGCTTCTTGTAAGCTTTTTTTATTTCACTCTCCGTTGCATTCCTTTTGACACCCAATATTTCATAATAATCTTTCTTGCTTGCCATTTTCCAATCCCGATTACTTTATCATTTTAAATCTGTCAAAAAAGCTCATTCTTTCCTTTCAAAAAGAAGATCATTTCTCATTTAAAAAATTTCAAAAAGGACCATAGTTGATTATTAAATATTATTATTGCAAAAAAAAGCGGGGGATTTTGGACCCCCGCCGGTTTTATCCAACATTGATGGGGATCTTCTTATGCTGTGCCTCTTTCTTCTTGGGCATTGTAACTTTCAGGACACCATCTTTACAAGTTGCTGTAATCTTATCCTGTTCCACTCTTGAAGGGATGCTGAAGGACCTTGAGAATGCTCCATACGCTCTCTCCATTCTGTAGTAATTTTCTTTTTTGGTTTCATTCTCAAGTTTCCTTTCTCCCCTGATGGTAAGGACATTATCCTCAAGTTTGATTTCGATGTCTTTCTCATCTACTTCAGGAAGCTCGGCTTTCAAGACCACACTGTCATCAGTCTCATAAATGTCTACTGCCGGTGTCCAAAGCCCGTCAGTCAAATCCTCATCACCATAGAAGTGTGATCTTGAAAAAACCTCATCAAACAACCTATTCATTCTGTCTTTTATTGAAATCATATCTTTGAAAGGATCCCATTTGACAATAGCCATAGCCAACACCTCCTTTCAAGTGATTATTTTTCAGTGCTAACTTTAATTGTCTTTGCAGATTCGCCTTTTTTCTTCTTCACTTCAATCCTAAGAACACCTTTTTTATAATTTGCTTTTATGTTTTCCAAGTCTGCATAGTCAGGCAATCTGAAGGAGCGAGAGAATTTTCCATAGTGGGATTCAATGATATGATAATCTTTCCCATCCTTTTCTTTCTCAAACTCTCTTTCTCCACTTATTGTCAAAACTTTTCCATCTACCTTGATGTCGATCCTATCAGGAGAGATTCCCGGTGCATCAACCTTCAGTATGATATGCTTTTTATCCTCATAAATATCAACTGAAGGTTTCCAATTACCATTCGAAAAAGGTGTCATCTCACTGAACAATCTTGCAGGTAAGAAGTCTTCATTCAGAAACTCATCAATTCTTTCAGCAATGCTTTTTTCCTTTAAAGGATTCCATAAAGTGATGTTCATAAGACTTCACCTCCTCTTTGTTTTAATTTTTGTCTTCAAATTCAGCATCGACTACATTATCTGCGGCGGAGTCAGTTGCTGATTCGCCTGCTGTTGAACCACTTCCATCTGTTGGGCCCTGAGCTCCAGCTGTTTGCTGAGTTTTCTGATACATAATTTCAGCAAGTTTGTGCGATGATTTTGTAATATCATCTATTGCTTTTTTCATTGTCTCTAAATCATTTGTATTAAGGGCATCTTTTCCCTTTTTAAGTTCATTTTCTATATTGGCAACTTCATCAGCAGGAAGACTGCCCTTGTTTTCGTTCAGCGTTTTTTCTGTCGAATAGATTAATGAATCAAGCTGGTTATGGACATCAACAGTTTCTCTTCTCTTCTTGTCTTCTGCCGCATGGGCTTCAGCATCTTTAACCATTTTGTCGATTTCTTCTTTCGACAGTCCCGAAGAAGAAGTAACTGTGATTTTCTGTTCTTTATTCGTTGCCAAATCTTTTGCTGTAACATGAAGAATTCCATTTGCATCTATATCGAATGTAACTTCAATTTGCGGCACTCCGCGGGGAGCAGGCGGTATTCCCACAAGCTGGAACCTTCCCAATGTTCTATTGTCTCTTGCCATTTCTCTTTCACCTTGAAGCACATGGATTTCCACGCTTGTCTGATTATCTGCCGCAGTTGAGAATATTTCAGATTTTCGTGTAGGAATGGTGGTATTTCTCTCAATCAGTTTTGTCATCACTCCACCTAATGTTTCTATACCAAGTGACAGTGGAGTTACATCAAGAAGAAGCACATCCTTTACATCGCCGCTCAGGACGCCTCCCTGAATAGCAGCGCCAATTGCAACAACTTCATCCGGGTTGACGCCTTTATGAGGCTCTTTTTTGAAAAAGTCCTTCACCAACTGCTGAACTTTGGGAATTCTAGTTGAACCTCCAACCAATACTACTTCATCAATTTGTTCAGGTGATAAACCTGCATCATCGAGGGCGCGTCTGCATGGTTCAAGAGTCCTCCTTACTATATCATCTATCATCTTCTCAAACTGAGATCTTGAAAGTTTAATATTGAGATGTTTAGGACCTGATGCATCGGCTGTGATAAATGGTAGATTGATTTCCGTCTCAGAAACACTTGAAAGTTCAATCTTTGCTTTTTCAGCGGCTTCTTTCAAGCGCTGCATTGCCATTGGGTCTTTACTCAAATCTATTCCCTGATCTTTTTTAAATTCTTCTACAAGCCAATCAATCAATTTCTGGTCAATATCATCTCCGCCAAGATGGGTATCACCATTTGTAGATTTAACTTCAACTACACCTTCACCTACTTCAAGAATCGAGATATCGAATGTTCCTCCACCAAAGTCGAAAACAGCGATTGTTTCATCCTTCTTCTTATCAAGTCCATAGGCAAGGGCAGCTGCTGTCGGCTCATTGATAATTCTTTTGACATCGAGCCCTGCTATTTTTCCTGCATCCTTTGTTGCCTGTCTTTGGCTGTCATTAAAATATGCAGGAACTGTTATCACTGCTTCTGTTACTTTTTCGCCAAGATAATCCTCTGCTGCGCTTTTTAGTTTCTGTAAAATCATTGCGGATATTTCAGGAGGCGAGTATTTTTTGCCTGATATATTAACCCTAACATCATTGCCAGCTTCCTCAACCTTATAGGGGACCATTTTTATTTCTTCCTGCACCTCGTTGAAGCGCCGCCCCATAAATCGCTTGATTGAATAGACAGTATTCGTCGGATTTGTAACGGCTTGCCTTTTTGCGATTTGTCCAACCAATCGCTCACCCTCTTTAGTGAATGCAACAACAGATGGTGTTGTCCTGTTGCCTTCCGCATTTGGAATAACAGTTACATCTCCACCTTCCATTACTGCTACAACAGAGTTTGTAGTTCCTAAATCGATGCCAATGATTTTTCCCATTTTTACGCCTCCTAAATTTTTTTATTTTTTATTGATCTAAGCTTTCTTTTTTCCTTTCCAGATTTTCCTTTCGCCTATAATTTAATATTTAATTTCGTCATTGTCAAGAATATCTAAAAAATTTTTTTTAGATTTTTTTAAAAAAAATTTTTTATTTGAGTAATCAAAGGAATCGTCTTT
>RFHX01000231.1 GCA_003695725.1 Candidatus Schekmanbacteria bacterium | reverse complement strand
CTATGGAATAAGAGATAATAAGGACATTTTTGCAGGAGTGTTTGATGCTTTACGAAGAAATGATGTGTTAAAAGAACAAGCAAAAAAACGCTGTTATGAGATTATTAACAGAGTAAATGATCCTCCTCCAGAAATTTTGAAGAATTTCTTGAAACGGCTATTTCCAAAGCTCGAATCCATTTATGGCAATACTTTCTATGGATCTGAATGGTTAGGTAGTTGGAGAAAAGATTGCCGAATATGTAGCCCTGATATTTTTGACACGTTCTTTAGACTTTCCCTCCCAAAAGGAGAAATCTCTCAGAGAGAAATTGAAACAATATTATCGTTAGGAAATAATCCTGATTTATTTTCTGAAGCCCTCTTAAAGCTCAATGAAGATGGGAGAATAATAAGATTTCTTGAGCGGTTAGAGGATTATACTCGAAGTGATATTCCAGAGGAAAATATAGAACCTATTATCACTGTTCTGATGGATATAGGTGATATGTTCCCCGAAGGAGATTCAGGTTTTTTGGGGATAGATACGCCGATGAGGCTTCTCCGTCTCTTCTATCAACTCAGTCATCGTTTTGATAGCCAAGAAAGGAGATTTAACATTTTCAAACACGCTATAGAGAAAGCCACGAGAAGCTTGTATACCATTGTTCATGAGGTAAGCGTACAGGATCAGCAGCATGGCAAATATGGTTCTAAAGAAACTCCGGAGCCTGAAGAGAAGCTAACTGTAAATTCGGAGCAACTTGAAGAATTGGAAAAACTTGCTTGCAACAAAATTGAAATTTGGGCTGAAGATGGCCGATTAGCAAAGCACAGACATTTACCTTCTATTCTTTTCAGGTGGAAAGAATGGGGACAACAAGATAAAATCAATAGCTTCGTGAAAAATACAACAAAAAACGATGATGGTTTGATTGACTTCATTACCAGTTTCTTAAGTAAGTCTACAAGTTACGGTATGTCAGATTATGTTGGAAGAATACACTGGCGAATTCATCTCAAGAGCGTTGAAGAGTTTGTGGACTTAAAAGAAGTAGAACCTCGAATAAGGAAGATATTTTCTTCTTCGGATTTTGAACAGTTGGATGATCGAAAGAAACTTGCCATAAGAACGTTCTTAGATACAATCGATGGGAAGATAAAGTAGCACTTTTAAAAAGGCAGAGTGGTCATCACATAACAAATCGCTTCACCTGACCGCTATTCCGCTAGCGCTCCATAGCGGCAGGTGAGCTTAGTCGTTAAACAATATTAAAGGAGGAAATAAAAATGGGATTATTTAAAAAATCAAATGAAGAAGACATTTTAGCAAGTTTTGATATTAGAATAACTGAAGATCTAACCAATGACTTACTTAAAATAATTCAAAACTCAGATGCAGATCAGATATTAGTTACAAGTAGTCGGGGTAAGCAATTAGAAAAATTAGCTAAAGAAAGTAAAAGAATCATTCAAACTGAAAGTAAATTTCAATATGAATTAACTCTAATAACAGGTGAGTATGCAGATGATTGGAAAGAAAATCTTTTTCGGATTTCAAATGAAATCAAAGACAATCCAAACAAAAAAAGACTTATATTTGCGCAAGGCATACGTCCTCCATTTACAGACCTTTTTTCTTTAACCAATTTTCCTTTTAAAGCCGCTGTAATTAGAACAGATTTAACTGGGTACAATCGAATGAAAGAAGTTGCTCTAATGATTAATCAACCTGGAAAGGCGGAAGGGAGTTTTCATTGTTTAGTTCCTGTCAAGGAACAGTGCGATATTACTACAAGTGAAAAGGATAGACTAATGAAATCAAGAAAAACTAACATTATTAAAGAGTTAATAAAAATCAGCCATTCATTGGAAGAATATTTTGAAAAAGATTTTACAAAAATATTTGTCAAGCGAAATCAAAATAATTTACGTGAAATGTCCCTTAAATTGAAAAGACAGTCATTTAGCGAAGAAGAAATGGATTCTCTATTAGAAGCGATTGCTACTGTAATTAATTGGGAAGAAGGATATATGTATTGGATAAGAAAAGATTCAAAAGGGAAATATAAGTATCATGTTGCTTGTGATAGAGATGGCATTGCTATTGAAGAAAAATTCTTTTCAAATGAAAATATTAATATAATGATTGCAGTAAAACATGGTGTACATCTCCCCGGTTATACGAAACTTTATAATATTGCTATAGAAAAACTAATGTAGTGTGACATTTAAAATTATTAGTAGCGGTCAGTCTTTACCAATGAAAACTTTATCACGTCGTGAGGGGAACACTTCGTGCCGAGAAGCTCAAACTGCTCACACGTGGCACCTTGAGCTTTTCGAAGAGGGCCATTACCCACAAAAACAAATGTCACGCTACATTAAACTTATATTAACAAAGTGATAATTAAGAAAAATGTGAAAAGTAATTTAACGATGGCTCTAACTTGGAAGCTGTAACTCATGTTGTAACACAGTCTGATAGAAGTGATTCAGTGCTTGGCGGAGCGGATAACCTCATAATTAAATGAATAAATGCCCTTAGTAGGCGCAGCAACTGGAGAAGCAAAAAATAACTATTTTTGTAAAATAAAATAACGTCCCGCATAGGGTGCAAAAAGCCCATTTAATTATAATAGCTCTTTATTTTAAGGTGTGGCCTTTTTGCCTTGTGCCCTGAAAGATGGAATGCTCTTTAAAATGGTTCCGGTTGCCGCTTGCTTGAAGATATTTTGCTTCGTATTTTGCATTAAGAAAGGTAACCATTGTTTGTGCCAGGCGTTTAACATTTTGCTACACAAGACGCCTTCAGTCGGTGGTGATTTGAGAGGTTGTTGCAGTTGTGTTAAAAAGTGCTGGCTTGTCAGGTGAGTAAAAAACACGGCGCTTGTGAGCAAGGAACGTTAGGCCTAAGTAAAATATTATATTATGAGATGCTATGGATACTCTTCAAATTCACTTAGTTAATAATAATAAATTCTATAGTAGTACTGAATTCTATGCAATTTTTATTGCTGCATTTTCATTGATTGTATCAATAATTTCGATATATCTTCAATACAAGAAGGGGAAAATCTATGTTCCGCCTATAAGGTCTTTTGGTTTAGAATTTTTATATAGTGATGAAAACGTTGATAGAAGTGGAATGAGATGTATCTTACCTATAGCATTTTATAATTCAGGAAATAAACATAAGGCAATAACTGATATAAGGCTTGCGATAAGAGGTACGCAAAACAACTACTTTTATTTTCGTGCTAATCATTTTGTTAAAAATTTAGGTTCAACGGAAACAGGTGCTCATAGTGTTCCTGAAACTATTAATTGGTTTCATCAAATTATCATTCCACCCAAAGAATCTAAAATATTCAATATTGAATTTTTATTAAGCAATGTAGATGACATTAATGAAATACTTAATTTGTCCAGAATAGTTTTTCAAATACAACTTAAATTAGGTAATGATAAAACATTTAAAACTTATCAAAGTTTTCGAAAAACAATTACTACTGATTTTATAGATAGTTTAGCACAACAATATATTGTTTATGAACCAGATTTAGCCTAACCAGCGGTTCAACTCTGACCGAAAAACGCGGGGCATAAATTGGCATTTTGAAGTTTCTCAAAGCGTCTTTCGGCAGGTTAACCGCAACCCGCTAGCCAGTAAAAATGGAGACCAAAAATGAACGGGAGAGCTGTCAAACGAATAAGAGAACTCAATAGACGTTATTGGAAGGAATTAATTTCAATATTGAGAGAATATGATTTAACAGAAGAAGATATCTTTGAGTTTGAAGAATTATTTCCGCCATTTTATCCTCCATTTCCACCGTATAAATACATTCGGGAAGTTGAACGTTTTAGTGATAGCATGCGCAGATTTAATAATAAATTTCAGGAAGAAAGTTCAATGATGCTAATGGATGTGTCCAATTTATCAGGAAAAATAAGTGACGTTGGAGAT
>RFHX01000230.1 GCA_003695725.1 Candidatus Schekmanbacteria bacterium | reverse complement strand
GCATAATATAGCAAATTCGAATCCTGCTCAAGTATCCAAACTTTTATCAACTCTCAATCTATGGATAAAAAAACATCCCAAGGCGCAAGCAAAAAAAAGAAATATTTCAGAAAATGAAAAAAAGGCACTGAAATCTCTTGGATATCTTCAATAATATTTTCTTAAAAATGTGAAGTATGGATATTTTGTTATTTATCACTTTTCATAAAGTTTTTAAAAGAAGTAACGGACATCTTTGTTTTTACAATTTCTTTAACTTTTCCTAATTCATTAAAGCTAAAGACACCTGAGAAAAGGATTGCAACAGCATAACCAGCAACAAATATCAACCCTATTAAAATTGAACTTGTTATGGAATCAGGCATTGAAAAATTAGCGGCAAAAGCAAATATGGCAAAGAGGAGGCTTATCTTAAAAATATTAAATTTTTCATACTGAATGGGATATACTTTTTGATTAATGACATAAGCCAAAAAAAGCATAAAAAAATATGAAATCGCTGTAGCATAGGCTGCGCCAATCATTGCCCACCTGGGTATCAAGATAAAATTCAAAACAATATTTATTATAGCTGCCAATCCTACAACTATTGGATAGTAAATAGTTTTCTTTTGGATATCTACACCAATATTCACAACAAAATATAGACCAGAAAAGATGAAAGCGCACACCAATGGAAGAATTGCTTGAAAACTTCCCCAAAAATCCTTCTTTGCCATCAGATATATTGCAGGTTTTGAAAAAACAAAAACTGATAATCCCGCAAAAGTAATTACAGCAAGAAAGATAGTACCAAAGCGTGAAAAAATTTCCTTTGCATTTTTTTCCTTTGACAAGGGGAAATAAACCACAGGCCACTGTTTTACAAATGGCTGAATAATGGCAACATCAAGTATTATTGAAAATTTGTATGCAAGCGAATATAAACCAAGCTCACTCGTTGTCGAATAATGTTGAAGAAAATATCTATCCGAAACAGACAATATCCATATTGCAAGTCCACTTGGCACAAAGGGAAGTCCAAACCTCAGCATTTCTCCTAAAATCTTTCTTGAAAAAACAGGAGCAAGATGTTTTCTAATGACAAGAAATAAAATAAAGGCTGACGCTCCTGATTCAACTAAATTAGCGTACACAGCACCTTTAAGTCCAAACCCAGCAAAGGCAATTAGATAAATTTTTAAGACAACATTAAGCACAAACGAAGCAATTGTGATAGCGGCAAATTGAGCAGATTTTGACAGTGCCCGGAGAAGCTGCATTGGAATATAAGCAGAAACACTAAAAAAACCCGAAATAAATATAAGGATTAAAAGAAATTGGTAATTATCTCCTTCTTTGAAGAGAAGGTCGTTTACACCTTTATTAGAAAAGGACAGCAAAAGAAAAATCATAGCCGCCATTGCAACAAGATAATAATAGACAGTGCTAAGGGCTTCTCTCTTTTTTTCTTCATCATCAGCATAGTCGTAACAGTATGACCTAAAAAAGGCAGGAACCAAGCCCTGAGATACCAAGATTACTGTTATGTTTATAGTTACGGAAAATAATTCGAGCACGCCATAATCATAAGGAGAAAGGTATCGCGTGTAGAGAGGAATCAGTAAAAAGCCTATTCCTTTCTTCAATATGACTGAAATGGCATAGATTGATGAATGCTTGCCGATGCTTGAAAGCTGCTTTTTCAAACTATCAACCTCTTAATACTATAAATTGCTGAAAAAGAATCAGGCGAATCGAAAAAAACTGCAAAAAAGATACGCTTACAAGAAAACCTATATTGTCAAATATCATTTATCTTTATCCTCAAAATATCGATTTTACCGCTATTGATTTCATCAAGTAAATGCGAAAAGGTTGAAAACCTATGTTTCGAAAGAATTTTTTTTAATTTGATATCCATCTTCTTTAAGCCGATTCGATGTCTTAAATTCGTTATTCGGCTTCCAGAATCGATAAACGGCTGATTAGGGTCTAATTCCCACGGATGAAAATAGATGATTGCTGATTTACCCTCTGAATTTTTTTTTGAAATCTCTCGCATTATGATTCCAACAGGAAATAGGCGAAGATATCCTCCCCCTCCAAGGGGGAAATTTTTTCTAAAAACATTTTTGCACAAAGGCGGTATTTCAACAATTTTTCTTTCCTCTGATATCCGAATTTCATAAGGAGATGATGGCGCAGATGGAATGCCATATCTATCGTGATAAACAGGAAATATGCTTGAATCATATAAAAATCCTTCTTCTGCAAGAATTTCAATTGCCCATAAGGATTTTTTTGTTATTGAAAAGCTTGCGCCCCTATATCCCTTTATAGGTACCCCTGTTATGTCCTCTAAAATGTGTTTCGTTTTTTGGACATCTTTTTGGAATTCAGCAGGTGTTTGATTATAGATTAAAGAATGCCTATAGCCATGACTTGCAATCTCATGTCCTTGTGAATGAATCAATTTAACAAGAGAAGGAAACTTATTGGCTATCCACCCCAAAACAAAAAAAGTTGCCTTAACATTATAGTTTTCAAAAAGGTCGAGAACTCTTTTTGTTGAATATTCTACCCTTGAAGGATATTTATCCCAATCTTCATAGGAAATCAGGTTTTCAAAAGCACTTACCTGATAATAATCTTCAACATCAACGGAAAGACAATTGATTACTATTTCTTTTCTCCTGCTTTTTTATCTTTCTTTTCCTGTCAAAACAACTTGAATGGTTTTCAATATTATATAAATATCTAAGACAAATGAAATATTTTGAATGTAATAGATGTCATATTGAAGTTTTTCAAGAGCATCTTCAACACTATCTCCGTAGCGGTATTTTACTTGTGCCCATCCGGTAATACCGGGCTTTACTGCAAAACGCAATGAGTAATATGGTATTTGCTGTTTTAACTTTTCAACAAAAAATGGTCTTTCCGGCCTTGGACCAATAAAAGTCATATCACCTTTCAGGACATTTATGAGCTGAGGAATTTCATCAATACGCATTGGTCTTATAATTTTTCCAACTCTCGATATTCTCGAATCATTTTTACTTGCCCATACAGGTCCTGAATGCAGTTCAGCATCTTTAACCATAGAGCGAAATTTATAAAGTTTGAATGGTTTTTCATTATGTCCTAATCTTTCCTGAACATAAAAAATAGGACCCGGCGAATCGAGTTTTATGGCTATCATTACAATCAAAATTAAAGGCGCTGCCAAAATAAGTCCAATTATTGAAATAATGATATCAATGAGTCTTTTTATCTTAAAAAGAACCGGTTTTCTAATATTTTCAAATCCCTCTGAAAAAACTATCCATTGTTCTTCGAAATGCCTTAGAGGAATTTTCCCAGTTAAGCGTCTGTAAAAGTTAGGAAGTTCCATTATTTCAATACCCATAAGTCTGCATTCCAAAAGCTGCGATATAAGGTCTTTATGCATCTCCTTGTAGATTGAAACTATGATCTTATCAACTTCTTCCTCTTTGACAATTTCCTTCAAAGCTTTTCTTGTCCTTATCACCTTCACACCTTCTATTTCTTCAGGACCGTCTTCAATATCAGTAATTATTCCTTTTATGATATAAGAAGGATTGGCTACTAACTGCGTTTCTCTAATAATTTCTTCGACAGACCAATCGGAGCCAACTATCAGGATATTTTCGGGCATCATTGGTTTTCTGAAAATCATATAGAAGACTCTTCTCCAGATAGGATAGAAAATTTGAAATGCAACAAACCAATAGAGAAGAAATTTCTTGTCAATATCAAGATTAAATGAATAGGAAATCATCACAATGGCACAAGTGCCAACGATATTGACAATCAATATGCGCGCTAAAATTCTCAATCTCGTCGTAGAAAATTCAATATTATAAAACTCAAGAAAATAAAGGCATATCGAATAGACAGTGCAAAAAATAGGTACTAAATACCATCGTGGAGTAAACTCGATTATGTCCCCGTGTCTTAGATAAAATACAAATGAGATAAGAAGAGCTAAATGGAAATTTTCAAAGATAAAGAGAAGAAGCCCGAGCAATCTGGCTTTTCTAATTGGAATATTTGATATATTATACATTCGTGCATTTCAATCAGGATAAAAATGCCGCTAGAATAATCCCCAGAATCAACCAGATGGGAATAGAAATAATCAATGTATATATCATTCCCTTAAAAAAGTTTAATTGTCCTTCTATCTTTCTTTTTTCAAGACATCTGGTAATCACAAATTCAAGTGCTTCAAAATTGAGGGGCTTTTCAAGATAATCGTAAGCGCCAAGCTTTAATAGTTCAACTGCTGATTCGACTGAACTATATCCTGTCAATACAACCACCATAAGGTTTTTATCGTATTTAATCGCTCTTTTCAGAAATTCCTTCCCATCTAATTTAGGCATTCTTATATCGGTAATAACAAGATCATATTCTCCTTCTCTTATCTTATTGAACCCCTCATATCCATCTGCTGCAACATCACAGGTATGTCCCATCGATTCAATAGCTTTGGAAACTGCTTCCCTCATTGTTTCATCGTCATCAACAAAGAGAATTTTTCCCATTGATTCCTTCCTACTTTCTTTTACTTTTTATTTTAAAAAATGAGAATTGATCCTGTGAATACTATCTATATTAAAAAACATAACTACAAAAACATCAATAATAAATAGTCTTTTCTGAACTATTCTTTTTATTGTTCATATCGGTTTATTC